>DATJGA010000061.1:0-3190 GCA_035495395.1 Mycobacteriales bacterium
CGCACCTGCAGCGCCGGCGTCTACAAGCGCGCCGCCCAGGTGGGCCGGCCCTGCCTGCTCGGGTACATCGGCAAGTGCTCCGCGCCGTGCGTCGGCCGGGTCACCGTCGAGGAGCACCGGCAGATCGTCGACGACTTCTGCGACTTCATGGCCGGCTCGTCGACGCAGTTCGTGAAGCGCCTGGAGCGGGAGATGGCCGAGGCCGCCGCGAACCAGGAGTACGAGCGGGCCGCCCGGCTGCGCGACGACGTCGGAGCCATGCGCCGCGCCCTGGAGAAGCAGGCGGTCGTCCTCCCCGAGGGCACCGACGCCGACGTCATCGGGGTCGCGCAGGACGGCCTGGAGGCGGCGCTGCAGGTCTTCCACGTCCGCGGCGGCCGGGTGCGCGGCCAGCACGGGTACGTCGTGGACAAGGTGGAGGACGTGAGCACCGGCGACGTGGTCGGGCAGTTCCTCGCCCAGGTGTACGGCGAGGACGAGGACGAGTACGGCAGCCCCTCGTCGGGGGTCGGTTCCGACGTACCGCGGGAGGTGCTGGTGCCGGAGCTGCCGCCGGACGCGGCGCTGCTCGAGGACTGGCTGTGCCGGCTGCGCGGCACCAACGTGCGGCTCCGGGTCCCGCGGCGCGGCGACAAGCGGGCGCTCATGGAGACGGTGGAGCGCAACGCGCAGCAGGCGTTCGCGCTGCACAAGACCAAGCGGGCCAGCGACCTCACCGCCCGGTCGAAGGCGCTGGGCGAGATCCAGGAGGCGCTCGGGCTGGACGACGCGCCGCTGCGGATCGAGTGCTTCGACGTCTCGAACCTGCAGGGCACCAGCGTCGTCGCCTCGATGGTGGTCTTCGAGGACGGCCTGGCGCGCAAGAGCGAGTACCGCCGCTTCGCGGTGCGGGGCGTCGACGGGCAGGACGACGTGGCCTCGCTGCACGAGGTGCTCACCCGCCGGTTCGCCCGGCACCTCGAGGAGGCGCCGCGTGCCGAGCTCGACGAGGAGAGCGGCCGGCCGCGCCGGTTCGCGTACCCGCCCAACCTCGTGGTCGTCGACGGCGGCGCGCCGCAGGTGGCCGCGGCGCAGCGCGCGCTCGACGAGCTCGGTGTGAGCGACGTCGCCCTCTGCGGCCTGGCGAAGCGGCTCGAGGAGGTGTGGCTGCCCGGAGAGGACGAGCCGGTGATCCTGCCGCGCACGTCCGAGGGCCTGTACCTGCTGCAGCGGGTGCGCGACGAGGCGCACCGGTTCGCCATCGCCTACCACCGGCAGAAGCGGTCCAAGGCGATGACGACCAGCGGCCTCGACGGCGTCGCCGGGCTCGGGGAGGCGCGCAAGAAGGCGCTGCTGCGACACTTCGGCTCGCTCAAGCGGCTGCGGGCTGCGAGCGTGGAGGAGGTCATGGAGGTGCCAGGCGTGGGACGGCGGACGGCCGAGACCGTGGTCGCGGCGCTCGCCGGGGCCCCCGAGGCGTCCCCGGCCTTCGACCCGGCAACCGGCGAGGTCGTCGGATGAGCGTCGACCTCGTCGTCGTCACGGGGATGTCCGGTGCCGGCCGGTCCACGACCGCGAAGTGCCTCGAGGACCTCGGCTGGTTCGTCGTGGACAACCTGCCGCCGGCGCTGCTCGGCACGATGGTCGACCTCGGTGAGCGGTCCCACGGCGAGGTGTCCCGGATCGCCGTCGTCGTGGACGTGCGGTCGCGCGCGTTCTCCGACCTCGAGGCGGCGCTCGACGAGCTCGACGGGCGCGACGCCTCCGTGCGCGTCGTCTTCCTCGAGGCCTCCGAGGAGGCCCTCGTACGGCGGTTCGAGAGCAGCCGGCGGCCGCACCCCCTGCAGGGCGACGGCCGGGTCGTGGACGGCATCGAGGCGGAGCGGGCGCTGCTGCGCGAGCTGCGCGGCGCCGCCGACCTGGTCCTCGACACCAGCGTCCTCAACGTGCACGAGCTGCGGACCAAGGTCGCGGCCGCGTTCGGCGAGGAGGGCGCGGCGACCCGGGTCTCGCTGACGCTCATGTCCTTCGGCTACAAGTACGGCCTGCCGGTCGACGCGGACCTCGTGGTCGACTGCCGGTTCCTGCCGAACCCGCACTGGGTCGAGGAGCTGCGCCCGCACACCGGGAAGGACCCCGACGTCCGCGCGTACGTGCTCGGCCAGCCGGCGGCGGGGGAGTTCCTCGAGCGGTACGAGGGCGTCGTGCGCCTGCTCCTGGAGGGGTACGAGCGGGAGGGCAAGCGCTACGTGCTGCTGGCGGTGGGGTGCACCGGTGGCAAGCACCGCAGCGTGGCCATGACCGAGGAGCTGGCGCGGCGGCTGGCGGGACCCGGCCTCGACCTGCAGGTGCAGCACCGAGACCTGGGCCGCGAGTGAGCACGCCGCCGAAGGTCGTCGCCCTCGGTGGCGGTCACGGGCTGGCCGCCTCCCTCGCGGCGCTGGCCCGGCTGGGGGTCGACCTCACGGCCGTGGTCACGGTCGCCGACGACGGCGGGTCGAGCGGCCGGTTGCGGAGCGAGCTCGGGGCGCTGCCGCCGGGCGACCTGCGGATGGCGCTGGCGGCGCTGGCCGGTCCGGACGACTGGGCGCGCACGTGGGAGCGGCTGCTCCAGCACCGCTTCGCGGGCGACGGGCCGCTGAGCGGGCACGCCGTGGGCAACCTGGTGCTCACCGCGCTGGCGGAGCTCGAGGGCGACATCGTCCCGGCGCTCGACCTGGTCTGCCGGCTGGTGGGCGCGCGCGGCCGGGTGCTGCCGGCGAGCTGCGAGCCGCTCGAGATCGTGGCCCACGTGGTCGGGCTGATCCCCGACGACCCCGGGATGATCACCGAGGTGGTCGGTCAGGTCGCCGTCGCGAGCACCTCCGGCGGCGTGTGCGCGCTGGAGCTCCGCCCGACCGACCCGCCGGCCTGCCCCGAGGCGGTGCAGGCCGTGCTGGACGCCGACTTCGTGGTGCTCGGCCCGGGGTCCTGGTTCACCAGCGTGATGACGCACCTGCTCATCCCCGAGCTGCGCGACGCGCTGGTGAAGACCGGGGCCACCCGGGTCGTGGCGCTGAACCTCGAGCCCCAGGTCGGCGAGACGGACGGCTTCTCCGCGGAGTCGCACCTGGAGGCGCTGGCCTCGCACGCGCCCGAGCTCGCGCTCGACGTGGTGCTGGCCGACGTGGACGGGGTGCTGGACAGCCGTGGTCTGATGTCGTTCGTGGAG
>DATJGA010000062.1:0-3822 GCA_035495395.1 Mycobacteriales bacterium
TGTGCAGCAGCAGCCGGTTCGAGGCGTCGTCGTCCACCACGAGCACGCGCGCGTCGGCGAGGTTGCCGCTGGCCACGGACCCACCTCCGCACCGCGCCGGCGCCTCGGGCGGGCGCGGTCACGCTGCGTCAAGCATCGCTCACGAACGTGAATCGGACAAGAGGAACGAAACCGTTCCAGATGCGTCCTCAGCCGGCGTCCGCGACCTCGCGGGCACGAAGGTGTCCTTCGAGCTTCTTCTTGATGCGCTGCAGGGCGTTGTCGATCGACTTCACGTGCCGCTGCAGGCGCTCGGCGATCTCCTGGTAGCTCTTGCCCTCGACGTACAGCCGGAGCACCTCGGTCTCGAGGTCCGACAGCACCGCGTCGAAGTGCTGCTGCAGGGCGCGGATGCGCTCGGCGCTGATGACCAGGTCGGCCGGGTCGCTGATCGCGACGGTCGGGATGACGTCGCCGAGCACCCGCTCGCCGTCGTCGTCGGCACCGCCGACCGGGCGGTGGAAGCTCACGTAGTTGTTGAGCGGGCCGTGCTTCTGCCGGGTCGCGGTCTTGATCGCGGTGATGATCTGGCGGGTCACGCACAGCTCGGCGAACGCGCGGAAGCTGCTCTGCATGTCCGGGTTGAAGTCGCGGACGGCCTTGTACAGGCCGATCATGCCCTCCTGGACGATGTCCTCGCGGTCGGCGCCGACGAGGAAGTACGAGCGGGCCTTCACGCGGGCGAACGGCCGGTACTTGTTGAGCAGCATCGACAGGGCCTCGTCGTCGCCGGCCCGGGAGGCCATGACGAGCTCGTCGTCGGTGCGCTCGTCGGCGCTGCGCCAGCGGGCGCTGCTGCCGTGCAGGTCGCGGTCGAGCTGCGCGACCATCGTCTCGGCCTGGGTGATCTCGTCGGCCAGCGCGGCGGCGATCTCCGCCTCGATCTCGGCCTGCAGCTCGGGGTCGACGACCTCGGGCTCGGGGGAGCGGACGACGGTGAGCGTCGCTCCCTGGCGCTGCGTCTTACCGCGCACGCTCACCTGCCTCGGGGGGACGGCCTCGGCGGGTGGCGTCGGCCTTCGTTCACGCCCGAGGGGTTGTCCCGGGCGAACAGCGGACATGTTGCCGTCGGCAACGTATTCATCCAGTGTTGCACCTCACAACGAGCAGGTCGAGTCGCGGTTACGGCTCTCTGTACCCAGGGAGAGCCCGCCCGGTCACGAAAGGTTCACCCGGAGCGACGGCGCCGGGCCACTTCCGCGAGCGTGACGGCGGCCGCGATCCCCGCGTTGAGCGACTCCGTGAGCCCGCTCATGGGGATGCTCACGGTGAGGTCGCACGTCTCCTCGACCAGCCGGCCCAGGCCGTCCCCCTCGGAGCCGACCACCACCACGAGCGGGCTGGTCGCCACCTCGAGGTCGTCCAGGCTCACCGTCCCGCCGGCCGCGAGGCCCACCACGAACAACCCCGCCTCCTTGTACGCCGTGAGCGTGCGCGCGAGGTTCGTGCAGCGCGCGACGGGCAGCCGGGCGGCCGCACCGGCGCTGGTGCGCCAGGCCGCCGCGGTCATCCCCGCGCTGCGCCGCTCCGGGAGCAGCACCCCCTGGGCCCCGAACGCGGCCGCGCTGCGCACCACGGCACCCAGGTTGCGCGGGTCGGTCACGCCGTCCAGCGCCACCACCAGGGGCGCCGGTGCCTCCAGCGCGCGGGCCAGCAGGTCGTCCGGGTGCAGGTAGGCGTACGGCGGCACCTGCAGGGCCAGGCCCTGGTGCATCATGCCGCCGGTCATCTTGTCGAGCTGGGCCCGGCTCATCTCCAGGATCGGGATGCCCGCCTTGCCGGCGACGGCGAGCGCCTCGACCATCCGCTCGTCGTTGTCGACGCCGTGGGCGACGTAGAGGGCGGTCGCCGGGACCTTCGCGCGCAGCGCCTCGACGACCGGGTTGCGCCCGATCACCGTCTCCGGCGTGTCCGGGCTGGGCTTGCTGCCGCGCGCCTTGGCGGGAGCGGGGCCGCGGGTGCGGGTCGGCGCCGGCTTCCCCTTCGCGCCCGGAGCCGCTGCCTTCTTGGCCGCCGCAGCCGCCCGGCGTGCCGCCGGGTGCCCCTTGCGCGCCTCCGCGGGCGGGGTCGGGCCCTTGCCCTCGAGGCGACGCTTGGCCTGCCCGCCGGAACCGACGGCCGCGCCCTTGCGGTGACTGCCCGGCTTGTTCCCGCGGCCGCCCTGGCCGCCGCCCTTGACGCTCATGCGAGCCGCCAGCGGACGCCGTCGGCGGTGTCCTCGAGGACGACGCCGGCGGCCGTGAGCCGGTCGCGCAGCGCGTCGGCCTGCGCCCAGTCCTTGCGCGCCCGGGCGTCGGCCCGGGCCTCGACGGCGAGCGCCACGAGCGCGTCGACGACGGGCGACAGCTCTCCCCCGCCGGACTGCGGCCAGTCCCGGAGGGGGTCGAGGCACAGCACCCCGAGCATCCGCCGTACGACGGACAGCGTGGCCGCGAGGGCGGGCAGCTCCCGCTCGGCGAGCAGCGCGTTGCCGGCCCGGATGCCGGTGTGCACGACCGCGAGCGCCTGCGGGACGCCGAGGTCGTCGTCGAGCGCGGCGGCGAACTCCGCCCAGCTCGCCTTGCTCAGCTCCTCGTCGACGGGGGTCGCGCCGACGGCCTCCGTGGCGTTGCGGACGAACGTCTCGACCCGGGCGTAGGCCGCGGTCGCGTCGGCGACGACCTGGTCCGACCACTCGATGGTGGAGCGGTAGTGGGCCGCGCCGAGGGCGTACCGCAGCACCGGCGCGGGCACGGCCGCGAGGGCCTCGGCGACCGTGACGCTGTTGCCCAGGCTCTTGCTCATCTTCTCGCCGCCGGCGGCGGTCACCAGGCCGTGGTGCACCCAGGTCGTCGCGAAGCCGTGGCCGGCCGCGGTCGACTGCGCGTTCTCGTTCTCGTGGTGCGGGAAGACGAGGTCGAGCCCGCCGCCGTGCAGGTCGAACGTCTCGCCGAGGTACTCGACAGCCATCGCGGAGCACTCGATGTGCCAGCCCGGCCGGCCCGGCCCCCACGGCGACGGCCAGCTCGGCTCGCCGGGCTTGGCGGTCTTCCAGAGCGCGAAGTCGATCGGCTCCCGCTTGCGCGAGTCGTCGGCCTCGCCCTGGCGGAGGTTGTCGACCGCCTGGTGGCTCAGCTCGCCGTACGTCGGGACGGAGCGCACCGAGAGGTACACGTCGCCGGCGCTGACGTAGGCGTGCCCGCTCTCGACCAGCTTCTCGGTGAGGGCGATGATCTGCGGCAGGTGGCCGGTGACGGTCGGCTCGACGGTGGGCGGCAGCACCTGCAGCGCCTCGTACGCCTCCCGGAACGCGCGGGTGATGCGCGTCGAGAGCGCCCACCACGGCTCGCCGTTCTTGGCGGCGTCGTTGATGATCTTGTCGTCCACGTCGGTGACGTTGCGGACGAAGGTCACCTCGAGCCCGCTGGCCAGCAGCCACCGGTGCAGCACGTCGATCGCGACCCCGCTGCGCAGGTGCCCGACGTGCGGCAGGGCCTGCACGGTGGGCCCGCAGACGTAGAGGCCCACGTGCCCCTCGCGCTGCAGCGCGAGCGGGCGCACCTCGCGGGTGCGGGTGTCGTACAGGCGCAGGCTCACCGGCCCAGGCTATCGGCCGGCCCGCTCAGGGGCGGCTGAGCAGGGCGGTGGCGACCGCCGCCCGGCCCTCGCCGCGGCCGGTGAGGCCGAGCCCGTCGGTGGTCGTGGCGGAGACGCTGACCGGCGCCCCGCCCAGGGCGGCGGACAGCGCCGCCTGCGCCTCGGCCCGGCGCGGCCCCAGCCGGGGGGTGTTCCCGACGACCTGGA
>DATJGA010000063.1:0-3716 GCA_035495395.1 Mycobacteriales bacterium
GGCCCGGGACACCGGTGCTCGAGGTGCAGGACGTCAGCGTGCGCTTCGGCGGGCTGCAGGCCGTGGACCAGGCGTCGCTGCGCGTGGACCGCGGCACCATCGTCGGCCTCATGGGCCCGAACGGCGCCGGCAAGACGACGCTGTTCAACGCCATCAGCGGCGCGCTCACGCCGGACCGCGGCCGGGTCTCGTTCCTCGGCGAGGACGTCTCGGAGCTGGCGCCGCACCAGCGGGCGGCGCGGGGGATGGGCCGCACCTTCCAGCTCATCGGGCTCGCCAAGGACCAGTCGGTCTACGAGAACCTGCTCATCGCGCAGCACCTCGCCGCGCCGTACGGCGTGCTCTCGGCCCTCACCACCCTGGGCAGCCGCGGCTGGGAGCGGGACGTCCGCGAGCGGGCCGACAAGACGCTGGAGGGCCTGGGCTTCCAGCGGTTCCGCGACACCCCGGTCGGTCGGCTCTCGCACGGCCAGCAGCGCATCGTCGAGATCGGCTGCTGCCTGGTGACCAGCCCCGAGCTCGTCATGCTCGACGAGCCGAGCGCCGGCATGAGCCCCGCCGCCGCGGAGGACCTGGCCGCGACGCTGCTCGACATCCGCGACACCCTCGGCCGCACGGTGCTCCTCATCGAGCACAACGTGCCGCTCGTGCTGGCGACCGCGGACGAGCTCTACGTGATGGACACCGGTCGCGTCATCGCCGACGGGGAGCCGGCCGAGGTCGTCGGCCGCCCGGAGGTCGTGACGGCCTACCTCGGACAGGCGGTCTAGGCCATGAGCATGCTCGAGCTGCAGCAGGTGACCGCCGGCTTCGGCGCGGTCACGGTGCTCCACGGCATCGACCTCGTCGTCGAGGAGGGGAGCATCGCGGGGGTCTTCGGCCTCAACGGCGCGGGCAAGTCCGTGACGATGAAGACCATCGCGGGACTGGTGCCCGCCCGGTCCGGTCGCATCCTGTTCGAGGGGGAGGACATCGCCGCGCTCTCCCCGGAGAAGCGGGTGGCGATGGGCATGGGGCACGTGCCGCAGGGTCGGCAGGTGTTCGCCCACCTGACGGTCGAGGAGAACCTGCGGCTCGGCGCGTACACCCTGCGCCGGCGGGCCCGCGGCCGGTACGCCGCGTCGCTCGACAGCGTCTACGACCGCTTCCCCGTCCTGCGCGAGCGCCGCACGCAGCTCGCCGGCACGATGTCCGGCGGCCAGCAGGCGTCGTTGTCCGTCGCCCGGGCCCTCGTCAACGAGCCCCGCCTCGTCCTCGTCGACGAGCCCTCGGCCGGGCTGTCGCCGAAGATGCAGCACGACCTGCGCGAGGTGCTGCAGGTCGTCAAGGACAGCGGCGTGACCATGGTGCTCGTCGAGCAGAACATCGCCTTCGGCCTGTCCTTGGTCGACACCGCCAACCTGCTGCAGACCGGCACCGTCGTGCACACCGGCCCGGTCGCCGAGCTCGACGACAGCACCCTCGCCACCCACCTCGGCATCGGCCGCGTCCTCGCGACCGCGACCGGGTCCGCCCTCTCCGCTCGCAAGGGAGCCTGAATGCTCACCGTCACCCGTCCCGACGGGGCCGAGATCGCCTGGTACGACGAGGGATCCGGCTCGGCGGTCCTGCTCGTCATGGGGCTCGCGTACCCCGCCGCCGCGTGGTTCCGCCAGGTGCCGGTGCTCGCCGGGCAGCACCGGGTGCTGAGCGTGGACAACCGCGGTGCCGGTGCCACCGGACTCGTCGCGGGTGCGCCGTACACGGTGGAGACGATGACCGAGGACTGCCTCGCGGTGCTGGATGCGGCGGGCGTGGAGAAGGCGCATGTCGTCGGCATCTCGATGGGCGGCCTCATGGCCCAGGAGCTCGGCCTCGAGCACCCGCACCGCGTGCAGTCGCTGACCCTGATGGCGACGCACTCCGGGATCGCCAGCAGCGTGTGGCCGCAGGAGGTGCACGACTTCCTCGCCGCGCGGGCGTCGATGGGTGCCCAGGAGCGGGGCGAGTTCTCGATCCCCTTCAACTACCACCCGGCGACGCCGCGCCACCTCATCGAGGAGGACTGGACGGCGCGCGAGGCCGGGACCGCCGGGCCCGAGGGGTACGCCGCGCAGGGCGGGACCGCGCTGTGGTCGGGCTTCGAGCGGCTCCCGTCGATGACGGTGCCGACGCAGGTCGTCGCCGGCGCCCAGGACCGCCTCGTCGTCCCCGAGAACAGCGAGATCATCGCGGCGCGCGTCCCGGACGCGAAGCTGGTGCTCGTCGAGGGCGCGAACCACATCCTCACGACCGACCAGGCGGACGAGGTGAACCGCCTCCTGCTGTCCTGGTTCGCGGAGCACGAAGTATGAGCCGGCTGCGCGCGGTCCGCTCGGACGGGGTGGGAGCGCTGGCCGAGCGGGTGCTCGCGGACCTCGACGGCCTCGTCGAGCGGATGGGCCACGCGTACCAGGAGGAGATCCCCGAGTACGCCGAGCTCTCGGCCGGGCAGTTCGCGGTCGAGGTGCTGCCCGTCTCGCGCCGGCTGGTCACGACGTTCCTCACCTGCGTCGTCGAGCAGCGCTCCCCGACGCCGCGCGAGCTCGAGGTCTTCGAGCAGTCCGGCCGGCAGCGGCTCGCGATGGGGATGCCCCTCGAGTCGGTGCTGCACGCCTACCGGATCGCCGGGCGCGAGGCGTGGGCCGCGATGTGCGCGGCCGTCGACGTGGGGGAGGCGGCGCTGCTGGCCGACCTCGGCACCCGCTGGATGGACATCGTCGACCGCACCTCCTCGCTACTGGCCCAGGCCTACCTCGCCGCCTCGCACGAGCGGCTGCGGCACGTCGACGCGCGCCGGCGCGAGCTCGTCGAGGCGCTGCTGTCGGCCACGGACCGCAGCGAGGTGGCGGCCGTGTCGCTGCGCTTCTCGACGGTCCTCGCGGCGCAGTACGTCCCGGTCCTCGTCTCGGGGGCCGGCGCGGCCGCGGGCATCGACGCGCTGCTCGCCGAGGCCCCGCCCGGCACCCTCGGCGGCCACCGCGGCGACCGCGTGCTGCTGCTCGTGCCCACCCGGGCGGAGGCACCGCGCTCGCGCGCCGGCGTGCTCACCTGCTGGGGGCGGCCGGCCGCGTGCGGCCCCGCGCTGCTCGACGAGGTGCACCAGGTCGAGCGGCTGCTGCTGACCGCGCTGGCGGAGGGGCGCACCGAGGGGGTGCTCGGCCCGGACGACCTGCTCGTCGAGCAGCTGCTGCTCGGCAACGAGCGGGTCGCCGAGGCGCTGCGCCGCCGGGTGCTGGACGTGCTCGTGCCCCGCGACCCGGGCGGTCTCGTGGTGGCCACCCTGCGGACCTACCTCGAGACCGGCTCGATCCCCGAGACGGCGCGACGCGAACAGGTGCACGCCAACACGGTCGGGTACCGCCTCGGACGGGTCCGCGACCTGACCGGCCTGGACCCGCGCGTCCCGCAGGAGAGCGCGCTGCTCGTGCTCGGCCTGGGCCTGCCGCAGGAGGAGGGCGCATGAGGGGGCTGATGGGGGAGACCCCGCTGACCATCGGCACGATCTTCGAGCGGATGCGCACCGTCAACGCCGACGGCGTGCTCGTCGACGCGCTCGCCGAGGGCACCACCCGGCAGACGTACGGCGAGCTCGCCGAGCGGGTCCTGCGGCTCGTCACGGTGCTGCGCGACCTGGGGGTGCAGCCCGGCGACCGGGTGGCGTCGTTCGCCAACAACACCAGCCGGCACGTCGAGCT
>DATJGA010000064.1:0-5222 GCA_035495395.1 Mycobacteriales bacterium
GGACGCCTTGACCTTCTTGTAGTCCGCGAGGTCGGTCTTGACGATCTCGACGAGCCGGTGCGGGCCCGGCTTGGTGTTGAGCACCGTCTTCGGCGCGGCGTCGAGGAACGGACGGAACGCCTCGCCCAGAGCACCGGCCGATCCGACCAGGGACGACACGGCCTCCCGTGGGTGCAGGACGCCCTCGACCCCGGCACCGGCGAGCGAGCGGGCGTTGCGCACCAGCCCGAGCACGCCCTTGGACAGCAGGCCCACCGTGCCGGGCGAGGGCTGCGGCTCCCACGGCTGCGGCTCCTCCGCAGGCGTGTCGGGCGAGAGGTCGAACAGCACCGACAGCAGGTCGACACCGCTGACGCCGTCGATCATCGCGTGGTGGGTCTTGCCGACCATGGCCCAGCGACCGCCGGCGACGCCCTCGACGAGCCAGATCTCCCACAGCGGCTTGGTGCGGTCGAGCCGCTGGCCGACGACGCGGTCGACGAGGTTGAGCAGCTCGCGCTTGCTGCCGGGCGCCGGCAGCGCGGTGTGCCGCACGTGGAAGTCGAGCCGGAAGGTGTCGTCCTCCACCCACAGGGGACGGCCGGTGCCGAACGGCATCTCCTGGATGCGGTGCCGGTACCGCGGCAGCCGCGGCAGCCGCGAGGCGATGTGCTCCCGGAACTCCTCGATCGACGGCGCCGGCCCGGCGAACAGCGCGACCGCGCCGATGTGCATGTGCGCGCCGCCCTCCTCGACGTGCAGGAACCCGGCGTCGATGCTGCTGAGCCGGTCGAGGTGCCCTTGCGCCATGTCGCCCTCCGGTGGTGCGTCGGGCGCAGCCTGCCAGAGCCCCACGATTCGCGCACCGCCCCTCCTTCGCGACAAGGTGGACCGGTGAGCTACCGGGTGTGGGGCTGGGGCACCGCCGCCGACGAGCCGACCGAGCAGGGGCTGCGCGACCTCGCGCCGTTCGTCTCCGCGGTCACCGGCCTCGACGTCCAGGAGCCCGAGCGCCCGGGCGCGCTCCAGGAGCTCCCGCCGGTCCGCCGTGCCCTCCCGGGCTCGCTCGCGCGGCTCGGCTCGACGGACCCGGAGGACCGGGCGCGGCACGGCATCGGCCGCGCGTACCGCGACGTCGTCACCGCGATGCGCGGGCAGGTGCGCGACGTCCCCGACGTGGTGGTGCGGCCGGAGTCCGAGCAGGACGTCGTCGACGTCCTCGACTGGGCCGGCCGCGAGGGCGTGCCCGTCGTCCCGTACGGCGGGGGCACCTCCGTCGTGGGAGGCGTCGAGCCCCGTGGGCTGGCCGGCGCCGTGAGCCTGGACCTCGGCCGGCTGACCGGGCTGGCCGAGGTCGACGCGACGTCGCGGGCGGTGCTGCTGCGGGCCGGCACCCTCGGCCCGGACGCCGAGGCAGCCCTGAAGCCGCACGGGCTGACCTTGCGCTTCTACCCGCAGTCCTTCGAGCGCTCGACCGTCGGCGGCTGGGTGGTGACCCGCGCGGCCGGGCACTTCTCCACGCGGCTGACGCACGTCGACGACCTCGTCGAGTCGGTGCGCGCCGTGACGCCGGTGGGGGTCTGGGAGTCGCGCCGGTTGCCCGGCTCGGGCGCCGGGCCGAGCCCGGACCGGCTGCTGCTCGGCAGCGAGGGCACCCTCGGCGTCGTCACCCAGGCCTGGCTCCGCGCGCAGCCGCGGCCGGCGCACCGCTGGGCCGCGACGCTGGCCGCGCCCGACTTCGCCACCGGCGCCGAGGCCGTGCGCGCGCTCGTGCAGGCCGGCCTGCTGCCCGCGACGTGCCGGCTGCTCGACCCGGTCGAGGCCGGGCTCTCCGGGACGCTGAGCACCGGCGAGGCCGCCCTCGTCCTGGGGCTCGAGTCGCTGCACGTCCCGCTCGACGCCGAGGCCGCGGCGGCGCTCGAGATCGCCCAGGGCGCCGGGCTGCGGGTCCTCGAGCACGGTCCCCGCGGCGAGGCCGGCGAGGCGTGGCGGTCGACGTTCGTCCGGGCTCCGTACCTGCGGGAGTCCCTGGTGCTGCTGGGGATTCTGGCCGAGACGTTCGAGACGGCGATCACCTGGGACCGGCTGCACGGGTTCGTCGCCGACGTCACCGCCGCGGTCGAGTCCGCGCTGAAGGAGGTGTGCGGCGGCGGCCGGGTGGGGTGCCGGTTCACCCACGTCTACCCCGACGGGGCCGCGCCCTACTTCACCGTCCTCGCCCCCGCCCGCAGGGGCAGCGAGGTGCAGCAGTGGGACGAGGTGAAGGCGGCGGCCGGCGAGGCGGTGCTGGCCGGTGGCGGGACCATCACGCACCACCACGCGGTCGGCCGCGACCACCGGCCCTGGTACGACCGGCAGCGCCCCGACCCGTTCGCCGCCGCCCTGCGCGCGGCCAAGCAGGCCGTGGACCCGGCCGGGGTCCTCAACCCAGGAGTGCTGCTTCCCTGACGCGCGGTGCGCCCAGCCCCGGTACGGCGGTCCGCCGGCGCAGCACGGCGAGCGACCAGGCGGTCGTGACGAGGACGAACACGTTCGGGCTCCAGACGACGGCCTCGTGCCGGAGCAGGCCGTACCCGAGCCAGCACGAGCCGCTGCAGCCCTGCAGCCACAGGGACACCGGCGACACCCCGTCGACCGCGAGGGCGCGGCGCAGCGCGAGCAGCTGCGGGAGGTAGACCACCGTCCCGGCGACGGCACCGAGGACGCCGACGGCGACCAGCCCGCTCCCCTCGCCGAGGCCCACCACCGCCAGCACCGAGAGCAGCACGAGCAGCGCGCCGCCCAGCGCCGGGCGCAGGCCCCGGCCAGGCAGGAGGCGGACGAGCAGCGCCGCGTTGAGCACCAGGGTCGTGCCGTTGAGGACGACCTGGACCACGCCTCCGCCGTACAGGCCGTAGCCCAGCCACACCACGCTGACCGCCATCGCCACCCAGGCGCGGGCGCTCGGCACGCCGGCGGTCAGCCCGCGCACGCAGGTCCGCCACACCTGCGGCAGGTGCAGCCCGATGACGCAGGTGGTCGCCGCCCAGCCCAGGGCGAGCGCCAGGCTCACAGGCGCACCGGGGCACCGCCGGCGGCGGCGGAGCGGTACGCCGCGTCCACCGCCCGGTGCGCGACGAGCGCGTCGTCGACGGTCGGCCAGCCGTGCGGCTTGCCGGCGTCGAGCGCGTCGAGGAAGGCCTTCGCCTGCAGGGCGAGACCGGCCGCCGCGACGCGCCAGGTCTCCGGCACGTCCTCGAGCCCGAGCCCGTCCAGCACGGCCGGGAACGGCACCTCGACGGTCTCCACCCCGGCGCTCGTCTCGACCACCACCGGTCCGACCTCGCCGTCCATCGTCAGCACCGCGTGCTCGCAGTGGACCTCGAGCCGGCGGTTCGTCGTGCGGCCCTCGACCTGGTGCCAGACCGACAGCAGCGAGGCGCCGTGGCCCCCGGCGAACTCCAGCCGCACCATCGCGAGGTCGTCGATCCCCGGCAGGCCGGCGAAGGACGACGTCTGCGCGGACACCGAGGTGGGCGCGCCGAGCACCCAGGCGAGGACGTCGACGTCGTGGATGGAGTGCTCGATGAGGGTCCCGCCGCCGGCGCGGGCGACGTCGGCGCGCCAGGTCGAGCCGTACGGCCCCCCGAGCGGCAGCTTCTGGTCGTCGCGGAACAGCGCGCCCATCGGCCGGCCGTACCGGCCGCTCGCGACGGCCTCGGCGACCCAGGCGTACGCCGGTGCGTGCCGCAGCACGAGCCCCACCTGGTGCGGGGTGCCGCGCAGCGCACCCGCGAGCTGCTCGCACTCGGCCAGCGTGGGCGCGAGCGGCTTCTCGACGAACACCGCCCGACCGGCCGCGGCCGCGGCGAGGACCGGCTCGAGGTGGCCCGAGGTCCAGGTCGTCACCCAGACGACGTCGACGGCGTCCACGAGCTCGTGGAGGGAGGCCGCGACCGGGACCCCTGCGTCCGCGGCACGGGCCGGGTCGGCGTCGAAGACGCAGGTGACCTCGGCGTCGACCAGGCCGGTGCGGGCGAGCTGCTGGAGCACCCACAGGTGGTGGCCGCCCATGAGGCCGGTGCCGACGATGCCGATGCGGCGCACAGCGAGAGCCCTTCGTTCGCAGGGGTTGTCAGGAGCCGGAGAACCGCGGGCCGGGCCACACCGGCAGCGGGTCGAGCGCCGGCGGCGCGACCTCGGTGAGGTACCGGAGCATCCAGTAGGGCAGCAGGTAGTCGATGCCCGGGTCCTCGTGGGTCGGCGCGATCGTGCCGCGCAGGTCGGTGAACGGCGAGCGCTGCCAGAGGAAGTCGGCCGGGACGCGGTCCGCGACCGGCAGCGGCTCGACCGAGCGCTGCTGGCTCGACGTACCGGGGACCGTCGTGCGCTGCTCGCCCGCCGGGGTGTCGACGACGACGTCCCACTGGTCCGCGGGCACGCAGGCCCCGGCGGTCGCGCACCGCGGGGTGTTGTCGATGGTGCCGCCCGCGTCCATCCGGGCGCGGTAGTCGCGCCACTGCCGCAGGTGCTCGACGGCGGCGGCCAGCCGCCCGGGCTCCCCGCCCATGCCGTAGGTGACCGTCTCGAAGAACGCGTTCACGTCGTCGGAGGTCTGCCGGTCGACCATGCTGAACGTCTGCCGCAGCCCGGCCCGCTCGGTGGGCGTCGTGAGGCGCATCAGCGGCGAGAAGACCAGGTGCGCGAGGTTCCAGGAGAAGTAGCCGCCCTGCGGCGTCGGGTCGTTGACCAGCTCCGCGACCGCGTCCGACGGCGTCTGCGTGGCGAGCTCCTCGGTCCACACCGCCGTCCACTTCACCGCCTCGTCGGGTGGGCCGGCCACCTCGGCGACGTGCTTGGCGGCCAGCGACAGCAAGAGCCGGTACGACGGGGAGATCACCATGATCGGCGTGAGCGCGTTGTCGTAGACGTCCCCGAAGGGCGGTACGGCGACCTCGCCGTGCGGGTGCGCGTAGCTCCACCCGTACTTGAGCAGGAAGTCGGCCATCGCGAGGACGTCGTCGCGGATGAGCGCGCGCACCTCGGGGTCGTCGGGACCGACGAGGTCGAAGGCGTTCAGCAGCCCGAAGAAGGTCCCGGCGTACGCGTCGCGGGTCGTCGAGGCCTCGCACACGTAGTCACCGGCCGGCTGGGTGAGCCGCGCGGGCCGGCCGTTGCCGGGCCAGTGGAACGGGCCGCGGACGTCGCTGTTGCGGGCCATCGCGAAGCCGGGCGGGGCGTCCACCGGGGCGCAGGAGAACATC
>DATJGA010000065.1:0-2586 GCA_035495395.1 Mycobacteriales bacterium
CGCCATCTTCGCGAACAACCTCGACGAGTTCTTCATGGTCCGGGTGGCCGGCCTCCTGCGCCGGCAGGAGACCGGGCTCGGCGTGCGCAGCCCGGACGGCCTGAGCAGCTCGCAGCAGCTCGCGCTGGTGCGGGAACGGGCCCGTGGCCTCTCGCACGAGCACGCCCGCACCTTCCTCGACGACGTGCGACCGGCGATGGCCGCCGCCGGGATCGCCTTCGTCGGGTGGGACGACCTGTCGGGCGCGGAGCAGATGCGGCTGCACGGCTGGTTCCGCGAGCGCGTGTTCCCCGTCCTCACCCCGCTGGCCGTCGACATCGCGCACCCCTTCCCGTACATCAGCGGGCTCTCGCTGAACCTCGCGGTGCTGGTGCGCGACCAGGAGAGCGGGCTGGAGCGGTTCGCGCGGGTGAAGGTGCCCGACAACGTGAGCCGCTTCGTCCCCGTGGAGGACGGCCGGTTCCTGCCCCTCGAGGACCTCATCGGGGTCCACCTGCAGCAGCTGTTCCCCGGGCTGGAGGTGCTGGGCCACCACCCCTTCCGGGTCACCCGCAACGCCGAGGTCGAGGTCGACGAGGACCGCGACGAGGACCTGCTCCAGGCGCTGGAGCGCGAGCTGGCGCGGCGGCGGTTCGGGCCCGTCGTGCGGCTGGAGGTCGGCGAGGACGTCGACCCGCACGTCCTCGACCTGCTCGTGCGCGAGCTCGACGTGACCCCCGAGGACGTCGTGCCGCTGCCGGGGCTGCTCGGGCTGACGTCGCTGTTCGAGCTCGCCTCGCTCGACCGGCCCGAGCTCAAGGACGAGCCGTTCGTCCCGCGCACCCAGCCCGACCTGGCCGAGGGCGAGAAGGCCGCCGACGTGTTCGCGGTGCTGCGGGACCACGACGTGCTCGTGCACCACCCCTACGACTCGTTCAGCACCAGCGTGCAGCGCTTCATCGAGCAGGCGGCGGCCGACCCGCACGTGCTCGCCATCAAGCAGACGCTCTACCGCACCTCCGGCGACTCGCCGATCGTGGACGCCCTCGTCGACGCCGCCGAGAGCGGCAAGCAGGTGGTCGTCGCGATCGAGGTCACCGCGCGGTGGGACGAGCAGGCGAACATCCGCTGGGCCCGGCAGCTCGAGCGAGCCGGCTGCCACGTCGTGTACGGCCTGGTGGGGCTCAAGACGCACAGCAAGGCCGCGCTCGTCGTCCGCCAGGAGGGCGACGGGCTGCGCCGGTACGCGCACGTGGGAACCGGCAACTACCACCCACGGACGGCCCGGCTGTACGAGGACCTCGGCCTGCTCACCGCGGACCCCGAGATCGGGGCCGACCTCACCGACCTGTTCAACGCGCTGACCGGGTACAGCAACCAGACCGACTACCGCTGCCTGCTCGTCGCGCCGCACGGCGTGCGCACCGGCATCATCGAGCGCATCCAGGCCGAGGCCGAGCACGCCCTGGCCGGTCGCCCCGCCGCCATCAGGCTGAAGGCCAACAGCCTCGTCGACGAGGCCGTGATCGACGCCCTGTACGACGCCAGCCGGGCCGGCGTCCCGGTGGACGTGGTGGTGCGCGGCATCTGCGCTCTTCGTCCCGGCGTACCCGGTCTGTCGGAGACGATCCGGGTGCGCAGCGTGCTCGGGCGGTTCCTGGAGCACTCGCGGGTCGTCGCCTTCGCGGGCGGTGGTGAGCCGGAGCACTGGATCGGCAGCGCCGACCTCATGCACCGCAACCTCGACCGCCGGGTGGAGGTGCTGGTGCGGGTGAAGGACCCCGCGGTCCGCCAGCAGCTCGACGCCCTGCTGGACCGCCTCACCGCACCCGAGGTGCGGCGCTGGGACCTGGCCGAGGACGGCAGCTGGCAGCGGGCCGGGACCGTCGACGTGCAGGGCGAGCTGATAGGCAGCCGCGCGCGTCCGACCGCGGAGACCTAGCCTGGAGGTGTGAGGCTCGGGGTGCTCGACGTGGGTTCGAACACCGTCCACCTGCTCGTCGTGGACGCGCACCCCGGCTCGCACCCGGACCCGGTGCGCAGCCACAAGACCGAGCTGCGGCTGGCAGAGCTGCTCGACGCCGACGGCGCCCTCGGCGAGCAGGGCAGCTGCCGGCTGGTTGCCGCGGTCGACGAGGCGCGCAAGGCGGCCGAGGAGGAGCAGGTCGACGACCTGGTCGCGTTCGCGACGTCCGCCGTGCGGGACGCCACCGACGGGGCGCAGGTGCTGCAGCACGTGCAGCAGCAGACCGGCGTCGACCTCGTGGTGCTGCCGGGCGAGGACGAGGCGGCCATGACGTTCCTCGCGGTGCGCCGCTGGTTCGGCTGGAGCGCCGGCCGGATGCTCTGCCTCGACATCGGCGGCGGGTCGCTCGAGGTCGCCTGCGGCCGCGACGAGGTGCCCGACCTGGCGCTGTCCGTCCCGCTCGGTGCCGCGCGGCTGACCCGCGAGCGGCTGCCGGGTGACCCGCCGGCCCGGCAGGACCTGACCGCGCTGCGCGAGCACGTCTGGCAGACGCTGTCGCCGCACGTGACCGAGGTGCAGAGCCACGGCCGGATCGACCGCGTCACCTGCACGTCCAAGACGTTCCGCTCGCTGGCCCGGCT
>DATJGA010000066.1:0-8093 GCA_035495395.1 Mycobacteriales bacterium
CGCTGCGCGCCGTCGGAGGCGAAGTACTTCGCGACCGCGACCTCCTTGTCGGCGTCCAGGCCCTCGGCCACCCGCCACACCGCCTGCAGCGTGGTGAGCCGCATCGCGGTGGTGTCGATGAAGCCGTCGCCGAGGCGCTGCGTCACGGCCTGGAAGTGGCCGATGGGGTGGCCGAACTGCTCGCGCGTCCGGGTGTACTCGGCGGTGATCCGGACCGCCTCGGCGGTGGTGCCGACGAGCAGCGCGCACACCGCGACCTGGCCGACCTGGACCGCGTCGGCCACCGCGCCCTCGCCGCCGACCAGCTCGCCGGCGGCGCCGTCGAGCAGCAGCAGCGCCTCGGCGCGGTACGTGATGGTGTCCTGGCGCTCCACCGTGACGCCCGCGCCCGTCGTGTCGACGAGGAACAGCCGCGGCCCGTCGGGGGTGGCGGCCGACACGAGCACGTGCCCGGCGTACTGGCCCGCGGGGACGCACGTCTTGGTGCCCTCGAGCAGCCAGCCGTCGCCGGAGCGGGTGGCGGTGGTGGCGGGGGTGAGCTCGTCGCCGAGTGGCTCGGTGAGCGCCGCGGTGAGGATCGTCGTACCGGCTGCCACGCCGGGGAGCAGGGAGGCCTGCTGGTCGGCCGACCCGTGGCGCGACAGCACCAGACCGCCGAGCGCGAGCGAGAGCAGCGGCACCGGCGCGACGCGGCGGCCGGCCTCCTCGAGGAGCAGCGCGAGCTCGACGAGCCCGAGCCCGAGGCCGCCGTGCTCCTCGGGGACCGCGACGCCGAGCAGCCCGGCCTCGGCGAGGGTGGCCCACAGGGCGCGGTCGACGTCGCCCGAGTCCTCGACCTCACGCAGGTGCTCCGGGGTGCAGGCGTCGGCGAGCACCTCGGCGGCGAGGGAGCGGACCGTCTGCTGGCTGTCGGTGAGCGCGAAGTCCATCGTCCTACCTCTTGACCATGGGCATGCCGAGCCCGAACACGGAGATGAGGTCGCGCTGGACCTCGTTGACGCCGCCGCCGAAGGTGAGGATCACCAGGGAGCGGTACATGGCCTCGAGCCGCGAGGCGAGCACGGTGCCGGGGGCGCCCTTCTTGAGGTACGCCGTGGGCCCGACCACCTCCATGAGCAGCCGCACCGCGTCGAGGTAGTGCTCGGTGCCGAACACCTTGGTGGTGCTGGCGTCCTCGACGGACAGCCGGCCGCCCTCGGCGTCCCAGGCGACCTTCCAGTTCTGCAGCCGCAGGAACTCGAACCCCGCGTGCACGCGAGCGAGGTTGAGCTGCACCCAGTCCTGGTCGATGACCCGGCGGCCGTCGGGCAGCTTCGTCTCCTGCGCCCACCGCCGTACGTCGGTCAGCGACCGGTCGACCATGCCGGGCGTGCACAGGGTGACCCGCTCGTGGTTGAGCTGGCCGGTGATGAGCGACCAGCCGTTGTTCAGCCCGCCGATGACGTTGGCGACCGGGACCCGCACGTCCTCGTAGTGCACCTCGCAGATCGGGTGCTCGCCGATGAGCTCGAGCGGCCGGGGCGTGATGCCGGGGGTGTCCATCGGCACCGCGACGATCGACAGCCCGCGGTGCTTCTTCACGTCCGGGTCGGTGCGGATCGCGAGCCAGCAGTAGTCGGCGGTGTCGCCGTAGCTGGTCCAGATCTTCGTGCCGTTGATGACGAGGTCGTCGCCGTCGATGACGCCGCGGGTCTTCAGCGACGCCAGGTCGGTGCCTGCGTCCGGCTCGGAGTACCCGATGCAGAAGTGGATCTCGCCGCGCAGGATGGCGGGCAGGAACCGCTCCTTCTGCTCCTGCGTCCCGTGCTCCATGAGCGTCGGCCCGACGGTGTTGATGGTGAGCATCGGCACCGGCGCCCCGGCCCGCATCGACTCGTCGAAGAAGATCCACTGGTCGATGGCGCCGCGGCCCTGGCCGCCCCACTCCTTGGGCCAGCCGATGCCCAGCCAGCCGTCGGCGGCCATCTGCTTCACGACGCGGCGCTGCGTCGCGTCGTGCGTGGCGTGGTCGTCGAGCAGCGCGCGTGTCTCAGGGTCGAGGAGCCCCTCGTAGTACGCCCGCAGCGTGGCCCGCAGCGCGTCCTGCTCGGCCGTGAACGCGAGGTGCATCGTCGCTCCTCAAACTAGAACGTGTTCCTGTTCTGGTCGATGCTAGCCCCCGCGTCCTGGCGCGGCCAGTACGGTCACCCCATGAGCCTGTACGGCGAGCAGGTGCTGCCGCGGATCCTCGACCGGACGATGGGGATGGGCTTCCTGGACGACGTGCGCCGCCGGGCGACGGAAGGCCTCGCGGGGGACGTCGTCGAGATCGGCTTCGGGACCGGCCACAACCTCCCGTACGTGCCGGCCGCGGTGACGCGGGTGCGCGCTGTCGAGCCGAGCCGGGTGTCGGTGCGGCTCGCCGCTGACCGCATCGGCGCGGCGCCGTTCCCGGTGGAGGTCGTGGGGCTCGACGGCGAGCGGCTGCCGCTGCCCGACGCGTCCGCGGACGCGGTGCTGTGCACCTTCTCGCTGTGCACCATCCCCGACCCGGTGGCGGCGCTGCAGGAGATGCGCCGGGTGCTCCGGCCGGGTGGCGCGCTGCACCTCGTCGAGCACGGCCGCTCACCCGACGCGCGCGTGCGGGTGTGGCAGGACCGGATCACGCCGGTGCAGCGGCGGCTGTTCGGCGGCTGCCACCTCAACCGGGACGTGCCGGCGCTGCTCGAGCAGGCGGGCTTCGACGCCTCGGAGCTCGACGCGCACTACCTGGCCGGCCAGCCCAAGCCGTTCGCCTACCTCTACGAGGGACGGGCGGCGCCGGTCAGGCGATGAGCCGCTCCTGCCGCGGGGAAGGCGGCAGGGCGGCGAGGGCGTACGCGGCAGCGGCCGCAGCTGAGGCGTTGTCGACCGGCTCGCCGGCGGCGACGGCGCGCAGCACCTCGCGCACCTTGTCGATGGCCTGCTGGGTCACCAGCACGACGCTGTCGGTCTTGCGCAGAACAGTGGTCACCCTTCGAAGATCGGCAGTGCGCGTGGACTCTTGATGGCGACGGCGTGTCGGCATCCCGAACACCTGCGGACGAACGGGGCGCTGCGGCTCACAGGGGTCTCACAGCCGGGGCCCACGCGGGTGCACAGGCTGCGCCCGCACCCTCGGTCCTGAGGACGCCCCACGGGCGTCGCCGGACGACAGGAGACCGCACGATGGACGCCACCCCGCCGCAGCAGCCCGAGCCCGAGGAGGACTGGCTGCTCAGCCCCGACGGCGCTGCTCCCGCCGTACCCGTCGACGAGGTCGGTCCGGCAGCCCCGCACGGCGAGCCCGCCCCGTCCAAGGACCGCAAGGGCCTGCTCACCGCGGCCGGGCTCGTCGTCGCCGGCCTCGTCGCCGGGGCCGTCGGGACCTTCGCGGTCGGCCACTCCGGCGACGACGGCACGACCAGGCTGACGAACGCGGGCGACCAGCAGGGCCTCGGTGCCCCGGGCGGCGGGCAGCTCCCGCAGGGCGCTGCCCCGTTCGACCGCGGCGGCCCGGCAGGGGGCGGCTTCGACGGCGAGCAGCGGCTGCAGGGCACCCTCACGGCGGTCGGCAGCTCGTCGGTCACCGTCCGGACCGGCTCCGGTACGGCGACCTACGCCGTCACCGCGTCCAGCGAGCTGGTGCGCAACGGTCAGGTGGTGTCGCTGTCCGGGCTGAGGACCGGCGAGGCCGTGCTCGTGCACGTGTACCCGCTGAACGGGAGGACGGTCGTGGAGCGGCTGTTCGCCGGCACGCTCCCGCAGGGCGGTCCGGGCGGCGCGCCGCCGGGTGGCGCCGTCAACGGCTGACGGTTGTCCACAGGGCGCCGCCGATCACGGCTCGGCTGGGCCACCGTTCCCGCATGACGCTGCCCCAGCCCGCCCTCGCCGTACCGACCGCGACCACGGCGCTCGCCGTCGGCTTCCTCGGCCACTGCCTGCGGGACGCCGTCGCGGGCCTGCCCTACGACGTCGACCGCGTGGCGGACCTGCTGGCCGACGACGACGTCTACTTCGGCGCGGCCGAGCAGCTCGTCGGTGACGCGCACCGGCGCAGCTGGCGGGCGCTGCGTGCCGACCTCGACGGCCTCGCGGCCTACCGCGCCGCCGTCCTCGAGCACGGCTGCACCGGCTTCCTGCGCAACGGCTTCGAGGTCATCTTCTTCGGCGAGCTGGTGCTCGGCCCGGCCGAGGGCTGACCGCGAGTCCTGTCCGTTCGGCCCCCTGCGCACCCCGCCGCGTTGCGGGACCCTCGCCGCAGGAACGCACGCGAGGAGAGCGCTCATGCCCGCACGGATCCGCAGCACCCTGGCCGTGGGCGTGCTCGCCCTGCCGCTGCTCGCCCCGGCCGCCGGCGCAGCCGTCGCGGCAGCGGGCTGCATCACCCGCCCCGCGTCCGTCGCGGGCGAGGCAGCCCGCGCCAAGCCCGGCGCGAAGGCCGACGACGGCGCGGCCCGCGCGTACGCCGACGAGCAGGCGCGCCTCGCGCGCGGCGACAAGCAGGCGCTGCGCGCCTCGGGTGCCGCCGGCACCGCGGCCGTCACGGGCGGCACGGTCGAGGTGTACGTGCACGTCATCGCCGCGGCCAACGGCACGACGAGCGCCAGCTCCACCAAGATCACCAGGCAGATCGACGTCCTCAACGCCGCGTACGGGCCGTGGGGCTGGGGCTTCCACCTGCACGCCACCGACCAGGCGAACAACGACGCCTGGTACGTCGCCCAGCCGGGCACCAGCGCGGAGACCGCGATGAAGACCGCCCTGCGGCAGGGGACGGCCGACGACCTGAACATCTACCTCAACCACATGGGCGGAGGGCTGCTGGGCTGGGCGACCTTCCCGAGCAGCTACGCCTCGCAGCCGAAGCTGGACGGCGTCGTCGTGCTGGACGACTCCCTGCCCGGCGGCAGCGCCACGCACTACGACGAGGGCGACACCGCCACCCACGAGGTCGGCCACTGGTTCGGGCTGTACCACACGTTCCAGGGCGGCTGCTCCAAGAGCGGCGACTACGTCTCGGACACCGCGCCGGAGCGGTCCGCCGCGTACCAGTGCCCGGTGGGGCGCGACAGCTGCAGGGGCGGCGGGCTGGACCCGATCGACAACTTCATGGACTACACGTACGACTCGTGCATGGACCGCTTCACGGCCGGCCAGGACGCACGGATGGACGCGCAGTTCTCGACGTACCGGTACGGGAAGTAGTCACGCCCTGACCGCGACCACCTCGAGGTAGGTCGCGGGTATGCAGAGCGTGCCGTCGGTGGCGTTGCTCATCTCCTCGGCGAGGGCGACCCAGCTGGTGCGGAAGGCCGCGCGCGTCGCGTCGTCCACGGCGGCCAGCGCCGTGGCGGTGGGGCCGAAGGACTCGGCGAACACGTCGTAGAGCGCAGCCCCGGAGCGGTGCACGAAGTCGAAGGCGCGCTCGCGGATCGTCAGCGCGGACGTGCCGCCGCCGAGCAGCTCCTCGACGCCCTCGCGCGTGCCCCACACGACGGGCGGACGCACCCCCTCCGGCAGCGGGCGGAGCCCGGCGTTGAGCCGGAACATCTCCCCGACCCAGCCCTGCGGCGTCCAGCTCGCGAGGCCCAGCCGCCCACCGGGGCGCAGGACGCGGAGCAGCTCGCCCGCCGTACGCGGCTGGTCCGGGGCGAACATCGCGCCGAACGTCGAGGTGACGACGTCGAACGCGCCGTCCGGGTAGGGCAGGTCCTGGGCGTCCGCGACCTCGGTGCGCAGCGGCAGGCCCTCGGTCGCCGCCCGCGCGGCGGCGTGCTCGAGCAGGTCGGGCACGTAGTCGGTGCACGTGACGTCGGCCCACCGGCGGGCGCAGGCGAGCGCGGTGTTGCCCGACCCGCCCGCGACGTCGAGGACGCGCTCGCCGGCGTGCACCTGCAGCGCGACGGCGAGCCGCTCGCCGACGACGACCTGGCTGACCCCGATGCGGTGGAAGTCGCCCGTGCTCCACATCCGCTGCTGGCCCTCGGTGAGGGCGCGCAGGTCGGTCACGAGCCGTGCGGTCAGCGCCGGCCCTGCTTCTTCGCCGTGGCGAACCACGGGTCGTGCAGGTCGAGGTACTGCACGTCCGTCAGCAGCGACATGGCCTCCTGCGCCTCGGCCGGCAGCTCCTGCTGCTCCGCCGAGCGCGCGGCCGCCTCCGAGGTGAAGGCGATCGTCTCGGTGACGAGGCCGTCGTCGTCGATGGCGATGGTGCCGCCGAGCACGTCGGGGCGGTACTGCGCCAGCAGCGAGCTGCTCTCGTCCATGAGGCGGTGCAGCCGGTCGCGGTCGGTCACCCGCGCCTGGATCACCTGCACGAACTGCGCCTCGTCGGAGCCGCCGCCCAGCAGCAGCGAGACGTCCTCGCAGTCGTGGAAGGTCACCGGTCCCTCGAAGTGCTGCTCCATCTCGCGCCACCAGGCGCTCTGCTCCGGCCGGGAGCTGTTCGCCTGGGCGGCGGCGTGGTCGCGGAACCGGACGCAGGCCACGAGCTGGCCCTCGTCGGTGACGCCGTAGGTGCCACCGAGCCAGCCCTCGGCGCCGGGCTCGACCTCGGCGAGCCAGCGGTCCATCGTCGCCTTCGCGGCGGCCCGGTCCTTGATCTTCCCCTGGACGATCTGCATGAACATGGGTCTGCCTCCATTCGGGCTAGGCGGGACGCTACGCCTGGCGGATCGAGAAGGGGAGGGGCCGCGGACGAAAGAACCCCTCGTGGGGGAACGACCTGACACGCTCCTGGACTTGTCGGACTGGCCGGCGGCGCCGGCGACGGCGCGCACCGGGCTGCCGCCGCGGCCCGTGCCCGGTGCCCGCAGGTCGCTGCCGCGGCTGCGCGTCCCCGGACCGCGCGGGGCGCTCGCCTCTCTGGGCGCCGGTGCCCTGCTCCTGCTCGTCCCGCTCGGCAGCTGCGGCCCCGTGATCGGCGCGGGGGCGGCGAGCCCGCGACCGGTGCCGAGCGACGCGGCGCCGGTCCTCGACGACGCCGAGACGCGCAGCGACGCCACGGCCGTCGCCCAGGCCCGGGCCGCGCTCGCCGCCTGGCACCCGGCGACCGCCCCCGCGCCGTCCCGGGCGCCGTCGAGCGCCAGCCGCACGACGACGGTCAGCGCCGTCGACCCCCGCGAGGTCGCTGCCGACCAGGACGCCGTCGCCGCGGCCGACGCGGACGCGACCTCGGCCCAGCACCAGCTCGACCAGCTGCTCGCCGAGCAGGAGGCCTCCGACGACCCGGGTCAGTACGACGGGCAGGTGGCCGCGGCGCGCGAGGACCTGGACCGCGCGGTCGCCGCGCTCGACGAGGCCCGGCACGCCCTGGCCGAGGCGAGGGCGCGCACCCGCACGGTCACCGTGACGACGACGGCGTCGCCCCGGGCTGCCGCACCGACGCCCGCCCCGACGGGGCGGCCCGGGCTCGTGGCGCAGCTCACCGAGGCGCAGCAGGTCCAGGCCGCGCACCTCGCGGGGCGCGCCAAGGCGCTGGCGGACTGGCGCAGCGGGCACGCGCAGCAGGTCGCCCTGGTCGCCGCGCACAACGCCCGGGTCCGGTCGTGCGCGGCACGGGCCGCCGTACCGGCGTCGGGTGGTGCGGGGCTGGTGGTGCTCGGTGCCGGCCTGCTGCTGTGGCAGCGGGCTACGCGCCCTCGCAGACCTCGGTGATCGAGTCGGCGAGCAGCCCGTGCGCCTCGCGGTGCACGGCGGTCGCGGCCTCCGCGTCGGGCGCCTCGACCAGGCAGAAGACCTTCCCGCTCGCCTCGTCGAACCAGTACTGCTTGTAGCTGACGCCGTACGCGTGCTGCACGTCGAGGTCGCGCGCGTGCGCCCCGGCGACCGCCTCGGCGGTGAGGCCGTCGACCTTCTCGTGCACGTCCATGAACAGCGGCATAGCCGTCACCTTCCTTGTCGTGGCGCCCGTTTTGCGCCTTGGAGCAGGGACCCTAGGAGCGCCCTGGGGTCGCGCACAGTTAGCCCGCTGACGCTCACGGTGTGAGAAGCGTCCTCACGCCAGAGGGGCATGACGATGACGCGCCCCCTCGAGAGCGGCCACCTCGACGACACGCCCGTGCAGGACACGCTGCTGCGCCGCTTCCTGCACA
>DATJGA010000067.1:0-8400 GCA_035495395.1 Mycobacteriales bacterium
GGGTCCGACCGCGAGCTGCACGTGCCGAAACCTAGGCGCAGGACCACGGGCGCGTCCCTACCGGCCCCTAGTCTGTGCGGCCGTGACCACCCTCACCGAGTACGTCCAGGCCCACCGCCAGCAGCTGCTCGACGACCTCGACGCCTGGCTGCGCATCCCCTCGATCAGCGCCTCGCCCGAGCACGAGCCCGAGGTACGGCGGTCAGCCGACTGGCTCGCCGCCCGGCTGCGTGACGTCGGCTTCCCCACCGTCGAGGTGTGGGAGACCCCAGGACTGCCTGCGGTGTTCGCGGAGTGGCCGAGCGCGGACGCCGACGCGCCGGTCGTGGTCCTCTACGGCCACCACGACGTGCAGCCCGTCGACCCGGAGGAGCTCTGGAGGACGCCGCCGTTCGAGCCCACCCTCGTCGGTGACGAGCTCTTCGGCCGCGGCGCGATCGACGACAAGGGGCAGGTGCTGTTCCACCTGCTCGGCCTGCAGGCCCACCTGGAGACGACCGGCCGGGCGACGCCGGCGGTGACCCTGAAGCTGGTCGTCGAGGGCGAGGAGGAGTCGGGCTCGCCGCACTTCCGGCAGCTGCTCGTCGACCACCGCGACCGCCTGGCGTGCGACGTCGTCGTCGTCAGCGACACCAGCGTCTTCGACCGCGACACCCCCAGCATCTGCACGGGCATGCGCGGCCTCACCGACTGCCAGGTCGACCTGCACGGGCCGGACGTCGACCTGCACTCCGGCTCCTTCGGCGGCGCCGTGCCGAACCCCCTCGCAGTCATGGCCGACCTGCTCGCCGGGCTGCACGACGCGCAGGGCCGGGTGACCCTCGACGGCTTCTACGACCGGGTCGTGACGCTGTCCGACCACGAGCGCGCGCTGTTCGCCAAGCTCCCCTTCGACGAGGAGCGCTGGGTCCGCGAGACGGCGCTGTCCCGCGGCACCAGGGGGGAGGAGGGCTACAGCACCCTCGAGCGCATCTGGGCCCGCCCGACCGCGGAGGTCAACGGCGTGTGGGGCGGCTACACCGGCCCCGGCCACAAGACGATCGTCCCCACCGACGCGCACGCCAAGGTGAGCTTCCGGCTCGTCAACGACCAGGAGCCGGCCGAGGTGCAGGCCGCCATGACCCGGTACGTCGAGGGCTTCAACACCGGCGGCATCACCGCGACCGTGCACTGGGGCGGCCCGGGCGTGCGGCCGTGCCTGACCCCGCTCGACGCTCCGGCGCTGCAGGCCGCGACCGCGGCCATGGAGGCGGCGTTCGGCAAGGAGGTGCTGTACACGCGGGAGGGAGGCAGCGGTCCGGAGGCCGACCTCGCGGACGTGCTCGCAGCCCCCGTGCTCTTCGTCGGCGTGGGCCTGCCCGACGACCGGATCCACGCGCCGAACGAGCGGGTCGTGGTCTCCCAGCTGCTCACCGGCGCGGTCGCTGCCGCGCACCTGTGGACCGAGCTGGCGGCCCGCCCCGAGGTCCGTCGCCGGTGAGGGGCTGGGGGCTCCGCCTCGGCTGGGGCCTGCTCGTCCTGGTCGTCTACGCCTTGGTCGCGTCGGGAGCCGGGGACAACTTCTTCATCGAGGGCACCGAGGACGCGCTGCGCACGGCGCACCAGGGCCAGCAGCGGGCCGGACTCGCAGCGCTGCTGCTGCTGCCGATCGGGCTCGCCGCCTTCGCGCTGCCGAGTCGCTTCCCCCGCGCCGCGGGGCTGCTGGTCGCCGTCCCCGCCGCGCTGGTCCTGCTGACCTCGCAGTCGGAGGCGGTCCTCTTCACGGGGCTGCTCGCGGCGCTGCCCGTCGGCCTGGGCCTGCTCCTCGGCCTCGTGCCGCAGCAGCGCACGCCCGGGCCATGACCGACTGGCGGGCCTGGCACGAGGGGTACGACGACCCCGACTCGCCGCTGTCCGTGCGGCTGCGCGCGGTGCAGGACGAGATCCGCGCCTTCCTCGCCACCGCGCCGGCGGGTCCGGTGCGGGTGGCGAGCGCCTGCTCGGGCCTGGGCCTGGACCTGCTCGGCGCGCTCGACGGGCACCCGCGGCGCGGTGACGTGACCGGGCGGCTCGTCGAGCTCGACCCCGAGCTGGTCGCGCGCAGCGCCCAGCTGCTGCGCACGGCGGGCCTCGACGGCCTGGAGGTGGTCTGCGGCGACGCCGGCCGGACCGAGGCCTTCGCCCCCGCCGTACCGGTGGACCTGCTCCTGCTGTGCGGCGTCTTCGGCAACGTCACCGACGACGACCAGCGCACCACGGTGGCCAACGCGTCACGGCTGTGCGCGCCCGGGGCGACCGTCGTCTGGACCCGGCACCGACGCGCACCCGACCTCACGCCCACGATCCGGGAGTGGTGGCGCGAGGCCGGCTTCGAGGAGCTCTCGTTCGTCTCGCCGGGGCCCGACAGCCCGTCCGTCGGCGTGTGCCGGCTGGTCGATCGCCCACAGCCCTTCGCCGAGCGCCACCTCTTCTCGTTCGTCTGACGTTCTCACGGGCGACCCGGCGCCGCTCGCTGCGCGAGCAAGGGCCTTCCTCGCCGCCACGGACATCCTGCTGCTCCCCGACCTCGTGGTCGCGGAGACCGTCTCCGTGCTGGAGTCGTTCTACGAGGCCCCTCGTGGGCAGGTCGCCGAGGCCCTGCGCGCGGTGCTGGCGTTCCCCGCGATCCGGGTCGTCGACGCCCCGCTCCTCCTCCGCGCCCTCGAGGTGTACGAGCTCGCCCGCCTGGACTTCGCCGAGGCGTACCTCGTCGCCTGCGCCGAGACCTCGGGGGTACGGCGGGTGGCGAGCTTCGACCGCTCGCTCGACCGCGTCAGCTCGGTGGAACGGGTCGAGCCCTGAGACCGGTGCGAGGATGCCGGTATGACGCACGAGGTGACCAACCAGGCCCCGCCGCTCGTCGACCACGACGTCGCGCAGGACGCGGCGCTGCTCGAGGGGCTGGTCCGCGAGGGCGCCGGCTGGTACGCCGACGACCTGCACCGGCTGGGTGGGCTGGCCGGCAGCGAGGAGGCCCAGCGCTGGGGCGTCGAGGCGAACACCCACGACCCCGTGCTGCGCACTCACGACCGGTACGGGCACCGCGTCGACGAGGTCGAGTTCCACCCGTCGTGGCACAAGCTCATGAACGTCGCGGTGGGCGAGGGGCTGGCCGCTGCGCCCTGGGCCTCGGAGGAGAAGGGCGCCCACGTGGCGCGCGCCGCCGGCTTCTACACGTGGTCGCAGGTCGAGGGCGGCCACGGCTGCCCGATCTCGATGACCTGCGCGGTGGTCCCCGCGCTGCGGCAGCAGCCGGACCTCGCGGCGGTCTACGAGCCGCTGCTCACCAGCCGCGTCTACGACCCCGGCCTGCGCGTGCCGACGCAGAAGCAGGGCCTGCTCGCGGGCATGGGCATGACCGAGAAGCAGGGCGGCTCGGACGTCCGCACCAACACCACGCGGGCCGTCCCCGCCGGTGACGGGACCTACCTCATCACCGGGCACAAGTGGTTCACGAGCGCGCCCATGTGCGACCTGTTCCTCGTGCTCGCCCAGGCGCCCGGTGGCCTGTCGTGCTTCCTCGTGCCGCGGGTGCTGCCCGACGGCACGCGCAACACCTTCCGCATCCAGCGGCTCAAGGACAAGCTCGGCAACCGCAGCAACGCGAGCAGCGAGCCGGAGTTCGAGGACACCGTCGGCTGGCTCGTCGGCGAGGAGGGCCGCGGCGTCCGCACCATCATCGAGATGGTCTCCATGACCCGGTTCGACTGCGTCATCGGCAGCGCGACCCTCATGCGCGCCGCGGTCAGCCAGGCGATCCACCACGCCCAGCACCGCGCCGCGTTCGGGGCGCTGCTCGTCGACAAGCCGGCGATGCAGAACGTCCTCGCCGACCTCGCGCTGGAGTCCGAGGCTGCGACCACGCTGATGATGCGGCTGGCCGGCGCCGTCGACCGCGAGGAGCAGGCGTTCAAGCGGCTCGCCATCGCGGCCGGCAAGTACTGGGTCACCAAGCGCGGCCCCGTCTTCGCCGGCGAGGCCCTCGAGTGCCTCGGCGGGAACGGGTACGTCGAGGACTCGGGCATGCCGCGGCTGTACCGCGAGGCGCCGCTGAACTCGGTGTGGGAGGGCAGCGGCAACGTCAACGCGCTCGACGTCCTCCGCGCGATGGCCAAGGAGCCGGAGTCGGTCGAGGCCTTCTTCGCCGAGGTGGCGCTGGCCGACGACGCCCGCGTCACGGCGTACGTCGCCGACCTGCAGAAGGACCTCGGCGAGGCCGACGAGACCACCGCCCGGCGGCTCGTGGAGCGGCTCGCGCTCGCGCTGCAGGCCTCGCTGCTCGTGCGGCACGCCCCGTCGTACGTCGCGGACGCCTTCTGCGCCTCCCGGCTCGGCGGCGACTGGGGCATCGCGTTCGGGACCCTCCCGCGCGGGCTCGACCTGCGCGCCATCATCGACAGAGCAGCCCCTGCAACCTCCTGAGGGTCGCGTTCCGTCTTCTCTGACGAGGAGGTCGGGTGAAGGAGCAGGACTTCAGGGACCTGTACGTCGGACGCGCGCCCGCGCTCCGTCGTACCGCGTTCCTGCTGTGCGGCGACTGGCAGCTGGCCGAGGACCTCGTGCAGGTGGCGTTCGAGAAGGTCTACGCGTCCTGGTCGCGGCTGCGTGAGCCGGAGGCGGTGCTCCGCCGCACGCTGGTGCGGTGCTGGGTCGACGAGACCCGGCGGCCGCACCGGCGCGAGCGGCCGGTCGCGGACGTCCCCGACCGCGCCGTCGCGCCGCCCGAGCGCGAGTCGCTGGCGCACGCGCTCGCCGCCGTGCCCCCGCGGCAGCGCGCCTGCCTGGTCCTGCGGTTCTACGACGACCTCGGCGTCGCCGAGACCGCCCGCCTCCTCGGCTGCACCGAAGGCACCGTGAAGTCCCAGACGTCCCGTGGTCTCGAGGCGCTCCGCCTCGTCCTGGGCGAGCCCCGAGAGGCCCTGCTGTGAACCTGACCGCCGACCTGCACGACCTCGTGGCCGACGAGCCGCCCTACCTGCTCGACCCGGAGGCCGCGCTCGCCGGGGGACGCCGCCGGCGACTGGCCCGTACGACGACCGCCGGCCTCGCGGCCGGGGCCGCCGCGGTGGTGGCCGTGGGCGGCCTGCTCGCGCTGCCGACGCACCGGACGGGCGGGCAGCAGACGCTGCTCGGCGCGAGCCCGCCGGCGTCGGCCGTCGAGGCGCCGCAGGGCCCGCTGCAGCAGCTGGTGCGGGGGCAGGCGGACCCCTCGTGGACCTTCGCCGTGCACGAGGACACCGCGACCTCCTTCGACGCCGACGTGGACGACGGGACCGGGGCCGGCCGGATGGGGCTGTGGCTCTCGCCGCCGCCCGGCTCGATACAGCAGCACCCCTGCCGCGACGCGGAGTTCGCGGAGCGGGCCGGCTGCGTGGAGACCCAGCTGGACGCCGACACCCGGCTCGTCGTGAAGGGGCCGGGGCCCAGCGGACCGGTGACCGTGCTGACCGTCGTGCTCGTGCACCGCGACGGCTCGGGGGTCATCGCCGAGAGCGACAACGCGACCTGGCCGTGGCCCCGGGACGGCCTCCTGACAGCCGACGAGAAGCGCGCCCTCAGCCGGCCCAGCGTCAACCGGGTGCTGCCGGTGTGGACCCGGGACCAGCTGGTGAAGCTCGTCGAGGCGGCGGACGCGGCTACTTCAGGTCGCTGACCATCTTCAGGGTCGTCTCGAGGATGCCGTCACCGATGCACCTGTCGACGGCGTAGCTGTCCTCGTAGTTGACGAACACGTACCCGCCGAAGGCGAACCCGAGGCCCTGCTGGCCGACCGGGTTGATCTCGAAGGACTGCGGCATGTAGCCCAGGGCGTCGTTGCTCTGCGCGAACGGGAAGACCACGGCCGTGGTGCTCTTCTCCTTGATGGTGTTCGTGGCGTTGCTGAACACCTCGCCGGGCGCCGTCGTGATGACGACGTCGTCGCCGAGCTTGGCCGCCGTGATCGGCAGCACCACGGACTGCGCCGAGGCCGACGTGCACGGCGCCGTCTGCTCCTTGCCGACGCTCACGGCGACCGGCGTGGGGTCGAAGCGCCGGTCGAAGAAGCCGGGCGTGCCCAGTGCGTCGAGGGGCACGTTGGTGATCGGCGAGGTGTAGGTCTTCTGCGCCAGCTTCAGGTCACCGCCCAGCACCGGTCGCCCCTTCCCGATCGCCGGCAGGAGGTCGGCGAGCTTGGTCCCGATGGTCACGCCGCCCGAGTTCGACATGTTGCCCAGCCCGGTCATGACGTGCAGCCCGACGCCGCCGAAGCGCTCCTCGAGCCGGCGCTCGAACAGCGCCACCCAGTCACCGCTCGCGACCCCGCTGTTCGTGCCGTTGGCGGTCGGGTGCGCCGCGTAGGCGCCGAGGGTGGCGATCGTGCCGTTGGCACCGACGGCGCGCAGCCAGCTCAGCTGCTGCTCCTCGGCCGACCGGTAGGTGTCGCGCCGCTCGCTGTTGTAGGGGCGCGCCTCGATCTCGCCGACCTCGATCTTGGCCTGCTGCATCGACAGGACCGCCGCCTTGGCGGTGGCCTTGATGGTGTCGGTGACCTGCGCCATGTACCAGTTCGGCACGAAGCCCCAGCCGCCGATGAAGTCGGGCGCGGAGTGCGAGTGGGTGGCGTGCAGCACGTGCGACGCCGTCGTGACCCCGAGCGCCTTCAGCTCGGGATCGCCCGCGAGCGCCTCGGCGATCTGCTTGGCCCCGCAGTCGGTGCACTTGCTCTTGTAGTCGTAGAGCCAGCCCTCGGCGTCGATGACCGTGGTGATGAGGACGTCCGTGCCGTCGCTGACGGCCAGCGACCGGACCCAGAGGCCGTCGACGGTGTCGAACGAGCTGACCGGGTTCATCGGACCGATGCCGAACCCGCCCATGTAGATGCAGCTGGGGTTCTCGGGCCACGGGCTGCCGGTGCTGGCGATGCCGTCGAGCGGCTCCATCACGTTGCCGCCGGCGATGCGGCTGATCTCGTTCTGGTCGAGCGTCTTGCACTCCGCCGGGTTCGTCTCCCAGCGCGCGCCCGGGAAGCGCTTCTCCATGTCCTTCGGCCGCGGGGCGATCGAGTTCTTGGCGGCCCCGACGAGGTACGTCGCGCCCGGCAGGGGGATGCCCGTCGGGGTGGGTGAGGCGGTCGGCGACGGGCTCGGGCTGGGCTTGCCGTGCTCGCCGTCGGGGTTGCCGACGCCTGCTCCCTGGGTGCTGGCCGCGGGCGTCGGCAGGATGCTCACCCCCGCCCAGGCGGCGGAGAGGCCGACGCTGCCGACGACGGCACCGACGAGGAGGGAGCGCAGGGCAGCGCGAGCAGGGGGCATGGCTCGTGATTCGTTGCTGACTCTGACATTCCTGCTGTTCAGTTCACTCGAACTTGCGGCCGAGCTCCCGCAGCACGTCCAGCAGGGCGACGGGGGAGTCCGGGGCGAGGTCGCCCGGGGTGTACGTGACCGACCGGATCACGCCCGTGTACGGAGCCGGGCCGCGACCCCACACGACCGGCGACTTCGTGTCGCGCCCGACGTCGATGCCCTGGAACGGCGCCATCGGGAACAGGATCGTGAAGCCGTCGCCCGAGGCGACGACCGTGCCGTCGACCGACAGCGCCACCGACCAGGTGCCGCCGCCCGGCGCGGTGAAGGCCATCTCGACCGCCTCGGCGGCGGGGAGCGGCGCGGTCAGGGACCGCAGCGAGCCGCGCCCGTCGTTGTGGTGGAACACGAGCGACCCGTCGGCGACCGCGAGGGAGTACCCGCCGCCCTGGTCCCCGTGCGCGACGAGCACGCCCTCGCCGAGGGAGCCGAGGCGGACCGTCACGGTGAAGGAGCGGTTCACCACGAGCTGCTGCGAGCGCCAGCGCTCGAGCGTGGGCGTGCCCGGGAAGAGGGTCACCGGCTCGCCGTACACGGCGGAGCGCTCGGGGCGCTGCAGGAACTTCACCCCGCTGCCCTCGTCGAGCGGGAAGACCTGGTTCGCCCGTGCCGCCTGCTCCCACGCCGCCGCCAGCGACGCGACGAGGTCGGGGCGCTCGGCCGCGAGGTCCGTGGTCTCGGTCGGGTCGGAGGTGAGGTCGTACAGCTCCCACTCCTCGTCGCTGAACGGCGTCAGCGGCCGGTGGTCGGTCACCACCTCCCAGCCGTCGCGGTAGTAGCCGCGGTGGCCGACCATCTCGTAGTGCTGCTCCGGGTGGGTCGAGGGCGCGTCCGCCGACTCGATGCTGGGGCGGAACGACGCGCCGGCCAGCGGCTGCAGCTCGACGCCGTGCCGGTGGCTCGGCCGGTCGAGGCCCAGCACGTCGAGCAGCGTCGGCAGCACGTCGGTGACGTGCGCGAACTGCCGCCGCATCCCGGTCGGCACGCCCGGGCCGGCGAGCACCAACGGCACCGAGTGCCCGCCCGCGTGCGTGTTGAT
>DATJGA010000068.1:0-2189 GCA_035495395.1 Mycobacteriales bacterium
CCGGGGGTGACGGCCGCGCTCGCCGCGGGCGCGCTGCTCGGTGCGCCGCTGGGCCACGACCACGCCTCGATCTCGCTGTCGGACCTGCACACGCCGTGGGAGGCCATCGAGGCCCGGGTGCGTGCGGTCGCCGAGGCGGACATCGTGGTGAGCTTCTACAACCCGCGCAGCCGCGGTCGCGACTGGCAGCTCCCGAAGGCGCTGGCGGTCCTCAGCGCGCACCGGCCGCCCTCGACGCCGGTGGGGGTCGTCACGCACGCCTCGCGTCCGGGGGAGCAGGTGCTGCTCACCACGCTCGCCGAGCTCGACGTGGAGACGGTGGGGATGTACTCGCTCGTCACGGTCGGCTCGTCCCAGAGCACCGTCGTGGCCGGCCGCTTCGTGACGCCGCGGGGGTACCGGTGGATGCCGTGACCTACCTCGTCTCCGACGCCTGCACCGCGTGCGGCGCCTGCCTGCTCACCTGCCCCTCGCACGCGTTCGTGGCCTCGGTCCCGCTGGTCGTGCGGGCCGACCGGTGCACCGACTGCGGCGAGTGCGTCGAGGTCTGCCCCGCCGACGCCATCACCCGGGTCGTGGCATGAACCCCGGCACCGTGGCGCTGGTCGGTGCCGGCCCGGGCGACCCCGGGCTGCTCACGCTCAAGGCGGCCCAGCTCCTGGGGGAGTGCGACGTCGTGCTCGTCGACCGGCTGGTCGACCCGGCGATCCTCGCGCACGTGCGCGCGGGCGCCGAGGTCGTCGACGTCGGCAAGACCAGCTGGACGGGTACGGCGCCCCGCCAGGAGGAGATCAACGCGCTGCTCGTCCAGCACGCCCAGGCCGGCAAGCGGGTGGTGCGGCTCAAGGGCGGCGACCCGTTCGTCTTCGGCCGTGGGTCGGAGGAGGCGGAAGCCCTTGTGGCTCAAGGCATCTCGTTCGAGGTCGTGCCGGGGGTGACGAGCGCGGTCGCCGCTCCGGCGTACGCGGGGATCCCGGTGACGGCGCGCGGCTACACGCAGGACGTGTGCGTGGTGACCGGCCACCTCGACCCGGACGACCCCGGCAGCCGGGTGCGCTGGCAGGCGCTGGCCACCGGTCCGGGCACCCTTGTCATCCTCATGGGGCACGACCGGCTGCCGCTGCTGACCCAGGGGCTGATCCGGTTCGGCCGGGCACCCGAGACGCCGGCCGCGTGCATCGAGCGCGGTACGACGAAGGACCAGCGGGTGGTCGTCGGGACCCTCGCGACGCTGGCGTCCGACGTCGCGGAGGCCGGGCTCAAGGCCCCGGTCGCCACGGTCGTCGGCGAGGTCGTGCGGCTGCGGGAGAGGCTGCAGTGGTTCACGTGAGGTCCGTGGTGCACCCCATCGAGCAGGAGTCGTTCGCGATCCTGCGGTCGCGGGTCGACCTGTCGCACCTGTCGCCGCTGTCGCGGGCCGTGACCGAGCGCGTCGTGCACAGCAGCGCCGACCTCGACTACGTCACCGACCTCGTGCTGTCCGAGGAAGCGCTGCGCCAGGGCTGGGAGGCGCTGCGCGCCGGCGCACCGGTCGTCGCCGACGTGCAGATGGTCGCGGCCGGCATCACCACCCGCGACGTGGTGTGCCACGTGCGGACGGCTGCCGCCACGGAGGAGCTGACCCGGTCGGCCGCTGCGGTCCGGCTCGCCTTCGAGGAGGTCGGTCCGGGCGCGGTGTGGGTCGTGGGCTGCGCGCCGACGGCGCTGTTCGAGATCGTCGGCGGCTCGTACGACCCCGCGCTCGTCATCGGGCTGCCGGTCGGCTTCGTCGGCGCCGCCGAGTCGAAGGCCGCGCTGCGCGAGTCGGGGCTGCCGGCCGTGTCGAACGTCAGCGAGAAGGGCGGTTCCGCCGTCGCGGCAGCCGCCCTCAACGCCCTGCTCTACACGGAGCTCGCGTGAGCGCGCTGCTGGTCGTCGGGCACGGGACCACCGACGAGGCCGGCGTCGAGGAGTTCGGCCGGCTCGTCGAGCAGGTGCGCGCCCGCACCGACGCGGACGTCGAGGGCGGGTTCCTCGAGCTCGCCTCGCCCCCGATCCAGGACGCTGTCGCCCGGCTCGTCGCCGCCGGGCACACCACGGTCGACGTGGTCCCGCTCGTCCTCGTGGCGGCCGGTCACAGCAAGGGCGACATCCCGGCGGCCCTGGAGCGCGAGCGGCTGCGGCACCCGGGCCTCGTGTTCCGGTACGGG
>DATJGA010000069.1:0-4379 GCA_035495395.1 Mycobacteriales bacterium
CAGACCAACCCGTTCCAGGGCTACCAGGGCCACTACTGCTCGCTGCCCAGCCGGGTCGACCCGGCGATCGTCGCCTGCGCGTTCATCAACAGCGGGCTGCGCGTCTTCGACATCAGCGACGTCACCAGGCCGCGCGAGATCGCCTACTTCAACAAGCCCGTCGTACCGGGGAGCGTGCAGGACCAGCCGATGCGCGGGGGAGCGTTCGCCATGGCGGCACCGGCGTACGACGAGGCCAGCGGCGACATCTGGTACACCGACGGCAACAGCGGCTTCTACGTCGTCCGCCTCACCGGTGCGGCCAAGCGGGCGCGCTTCGCCCCGCGCATCGTCAACCCCGGCAACTGAGGCCCGCGGGCGGCTGTCTAGGCTCGCCCGCATGCCTGAGTGGGAGCCGCACCGCACCGACCCCGAGAGCTACCCGGGGCCGGGGATGGACCTGCCGGTGCTGTTCGCCGACCTCGACGTCAACGGCCACCTCAACAACGTCTCGGCCGGCCGGTTCTTCGAGCACGCCCGGGCGACCGCCTTCTCCGACCAGGGGTTCTGGCACCTCGCCCACTCCGACGGCGGGCGCTCGTTCGTCGTCCGGGTGACGCTGGACTACCTGCGCGAGGTGCGGCTGAGCCAGGTCCTGCACGTGCGCAGCCGGTTCGTCGCGGTGGGCCGCAGCTCGGCGCGGGTGGAGCAGGCGGCCTGGGTCGACGGCACCTGCGTGCTGCTCGCCGACGTCGTCTTCGCGCACGCCAAGGACGGCACCGGCCACCCCTGGCCGGACGCGGCCCGCGCGCTGCTCCAGCGCCTCGTCGACGAGTCCGCCGCCCTCCGCTGAGCTACCGGCAGCGCACTGCGGCTGCGGCGTCGACCTCGCCGTACCCGTAGACGGGGTCGACGCCGGGGACGCCGAGGTCCTGCGCCGTGGCCTCCAGGCAGGCCAGGGTCCGTGCGGCGCTCAGCCCGCGGGCGCGGAGCAGGGCGGCCACGGCGGCCACGTGCGGTGCGGCGTAGCTCGTGCCGACGACCTCGGTCCACTGCCCCGTCGCCGGGCTGCCGCTCACGCCCTCCGACGTGCCGGGCGTGGTCGTGCTGAGGAAGTCCTCGCCGATCCCCTCGACGTTGCTGCCGCCGCCGGGCGCCATGAGGTAGTCGCCGTCGGCCACGCTGCTGCCCTGGCTGTAGTACGAGCGCAGCTGCCGCTTGTCGAGCGCTCCCACGCACAGCACGTGGGCGAGGGACGCGGGGCTGTCGCAGTAGGGCACGGCGTTGTTGCCGGCAGCGGCCACGACGAGCACGTCGTGCTGCCAGGCGTAGGAGATCGCGGCGATGAGCTCGTCGTCGAGGCCTGCGGCGGTGAGCGCCGGTCCGACGGGCGCGACGAGCCCGATCGACAGGCTGATCACCCGCGCGTGGTGACCGACGGCGTACCGGATGGCCGCGGGCAGCAGGTTCAGGTCGATGGTGGCGCCGTTGCCGATGCGGATCGGGAGGATCGTCGCCTCGGGCGCGACGCCGACGATCCCGACGCCGTTGCGGCGCGCCGCGATGATCCCCGAGATCGCGGTCGCGTGGTAGCTGTACGGGTCGACCCCGCTGCCGTAACGCCCCGCCCCTGTCAGGTCGACGCCTGCCAGCACTGCCCCCCGGAGATCCGGGTGCCGCCCGTCGACGAGGCTGTCGATGACCGCCACGGTGACGCCCTTGCCGGTGCTGGTGCCCCAGGCCTGCGCAGCGTTGACCTGCGCGAGGTCCCACTGCTGGGCCTGGAGCGGGTCCGGTCGTCCCGCGGCGACCGAGGGCTGGACGAGGCAGGTGACGACGACCAGGGGCAGCAGGAGGCGCTTCACGGCTCGGAGAGCCCGCAGGGCCCCGCGTGGTTCGCACCGGACCGGTCGGGTGGGTCGCCGAGGGGCCGTTCGGCGCGGACATGACCCGTTCTGACTACTTCACGGGCTGGTTGCTTGTTATCAGACGGTCTGTCCGAGTTCGTCATGTACGGCGGTTCTGCCCGGGTGGACGGTGAGCTGCATCACTCCCTCTCCTGAGGTGCCTGCCATGAGCCGCATCGAGTCCGTGCCCACGACCTGGGACGACGCCCGCGACGTGCCGTTCTTCCGCATCGTCAACCACGCGCTCGAGCCGCAGCTGCTCGAGGCCGCCTCGTGCCTGCTCGGCGCCAACGACCCGGAGTGGGCCACCTTCAGCTGAGCCCGAGGGCTACTCGTCCTCGTCGTCGAGGCGGGCCAGCCAGGTGGCGACCCGCTCCACCGGCACCTCGAACTCGGGGTGCTCGTCGACGAAGTCCTTGAGCCGCTCGGCGAGCCACGCGAGGGTGACCTGCTCCTCGCCCCGGCGCTGCGCGAGCTCCTCGATCCCACGGTCGGTGAAGTACATCAGCGGGCGAAGACGGCCTCGACGAGCGCCGCCTGCTCCACCTCGTGCACCTTGTGCGAGCCGACCGCGGGGGAGGCCGCCGCCCGCCGGGAGATGCGGCGCAGCTGCGTGCCGGGGGCCAGCTGCTCGGGCAGCGAGAGCGCGACGTGCGCCCAGGCGCCCTGGTTTGCCGGCTCCTCCTGCACCCACACGACGTCGGTGGCGTTCGGGTACGCCGCCAGCGCGGCCCGGACCTGCGCGCCGGGCAGCGGGTAGAGCTGCTCGACACGCAGCAGCGCGACCGAGGAGTCCGACGCCTTGCGACGGTGGGCGGCCAGGTCGTAGTGCACCTTGCCCGCGCTGAGGACCACCCGGGTCACGCCCGCGGGGTCCGGCAGCTCGGGGTCGGCCAGCACCGGCTGCCAGTGGCCCGAGGTGAAGTCCTCCGGCGCCGAGGTGGCGGCCTTCAGCCGCAGCATCGACTTCGGGGTGAAGACCACCAGCGGTCGCTCCACGTGCGCGAGCGCCTGCGCCCGCAGCAGGTGGAAGTGCTGCGCCGGCGTGGTCGGGTAGGCCACCGTCATGTTGTCCTCGGCGCACAGCTGCAGGAAGCGCTCGATGCGGGCCGAGGAGTGGTCGGGGCCCTGCCCCTCGTAGCCGTGCGGCAGCAGCATCGTCACGCCGGAGCGCTGGCCCCACTTGGCCTCGCCGGAGGAGATGTACTCGTCGATGACGGTCATCGCGCCGTTGACGAAGTCGCCGAACTGCGCCTCCCACAGCACGAGGGCCTCGGGGCGGGCGACGGCGTACCCGTACTCGAAGCCGAGGCAGGCGTACTCCGACAGCAGCGAGTCGTAGACGTAGAACGGCGCCGCCGCGGGCCCGAGGTGCTTGAGCGGCGTGTACTCCTCGCCGGTGACCCGGTCGATGAGCGTCGCGTGCCGCTGCACGAACGTGCCGCGCCGCGAGTCCTGCCCCGCGAGCCGGACCGGGGTGCCCTGCATGAGCAGCGAGCCGAAGGCGAGCACCTCGCCGAAGCCCCAGTCGATCCCGCCGTCTTTCACCATCGCGGCCCGCTTCTCCATGAGCGGCGCGAGCTTCGGGTGCGGCGTGAAGCCCTCGGGCAGGTCGACGTGCGCGCGGCCCAGCGCGTCGAGCACGTCCTGGCCGACGGCGGTGTCGATCGTCGACAGGTCCAGCAGCGGCGCGAGCACCGGCTCGGCGGCCGTCGACGTCGAGGCGTCACGGGTCTCGGCGAACACCCGCTCCAGCTGCTGCTGGTAGTCCTTCAGCGCCTCCTCGGCCTCCTCGACCGTGATGTCGCCACGACCGACCAGGTGCTCGGTGTACGTCTTGCGCACCGACCGCTTGCGGTCGATGACGTCGTACATGAGCGGCTGGGTCATCGAGGGGTCGTCGCCCTCGTTGTGCCCGCGCCGGCGGTAGCAGAGCAGGTCGATGACGGCGTCCTTCTTGAACGCCTGCCGGAACTCGAAGGCGAGGATCGCGACCCGCACGCACGCCTCGGGGTCGTCGCCGTTGACGTGGAAGATCGGCGCCTGCACCGTGCGCGCGACGTCCGTCGAGTACGTCGAGGAGCGGCTGCTCTCGGGAGCGGTGGTGAAGCCGACCTGGTTGTTGATGACGACGTGCACCGTGCCGCCGGTGCGGTACCCGCGGAGCTGGCCCATCTGCAGGGTCTCCGCGACCACGCCCTGGCCGGCGAACGCGGCGTCGCCGTGCAGCAGCACGGGCAGCACGGTGTAGCCGGCCTCGCCCTTGTCGATGAGGTCCTGCTTGGCGCGCACGATGCCCTCGAGCACCGGGTCGACGGTCTCCAGGTGCGACGGGTTCGAGGTGAGGGACACCTTGATCTCGGTGCCGTTGACCGCGGTGTAGGTGCCCTCGGCGCCGAGGTGGTACTTCACGTCGCCGGATCCCTGCACCGACGCGGGGTCGATGTTGCCCTCGAACTCGCGGAAGATCTGGCCGTACGACTTGCCGACAAT
>DATJGA010000070.1:0-2208 GCA_035495395.1 Mycobacteriales bacterium
CCTGGATGGTGCTGAGCACGTCGCGCATCCGGTCGGACCGGTTGCTGCCGAGGCTGGCGATGAACGCCGACTGGTCGTCGAGCGAGGCGGCGTGCCCGGTGAGCCCGTCCGGGGTGAACACCTCGTCCCAGTAGTCGCTGATCCGCCCGCGGGTCCACCGGTACCGGCGCCGGCTCACCAGCCCCATCGGGTTGGCGTGGGTCGCCCCGAAGAACGGCTCGGCCGCGGGCGACCGCCAGTCGAGCAGCAGCCGGCGGCCGGTGCTGTCCGTGAGACCCAGCCGTCCGACGTACACGGGGGAGGGGTCGTCGGCACGGACGACGTGGCCGAGGCACAGGTCCAGGCCGAAGCGCCGCAGGGTGCGCAGCCGGGCGCTGAGCCGGTGCACCTCGAGGTCGCGGTCCATCGCCTCCTGGCCGGAGCCGCCGGGCGCCCTGCGCTCGGTGTCGAGGCGGTCGGACAGCTCGGCGATCGCCTGCTCGAGGGTCTCGGCGATCGCGGCGAAGTGCTGCTCGTCGTCCGCCACGAGAGCGGGGTCGGCCTTGGCGGCCAGGTGGGCGGGCAGGTCGAACGCGCTCGTGGTCATGCGGCTCACGTCCTCAGCTCCGATCTGAGGGACGCGACGGTAGGCCGAGAACGGCACCCTCATGAGGCCGGCCCGGTTGTGCGATGCTGGGGCAGAGGGGCCGAGACGGGTCTGGGCCCCCTCCCGGTGGGAGAAGGCCCAGATCGCGTGCGTGTGCGCCGCCAGGGACTCGAACCCCGGACCCGCTGATTAAGAGTCAGCTGCTCTAACCAACTGAGCTAGCGGCGCCGGTCGTGCGAGCGGAAACGATAGCAGGGGTGCCTCGCGTGTCACCCGTGCGAGTGACTTGCCATCGCGCTCCCGGACCGATGGCGCAGGTACGGCACGGAAGCCGGACCACCGACGACCCAGGGAGGGACGCGATGACCACCACCACGCTGGAGCGGGCTCCGCTCACCATCGCGGACCGCTGCGACCGCTGCGGCGCGCAGGCCTTCATCCGGGCCGTGTTCGTCAGCGGTGAGCTGACCTTCTGCGGGCACCACGGCCGTGAGCTGCACCCGGCCCTGTCGCGCCACGCGCTCGTCGTCCAGGACGCGACGGACACCATCAACGCCAAGCCGAGCCCGAGCGCCAACAGCGACTAGGCGCGCAGCCCCTCGACCTGGCGGGCGGCGGCGAGCAGCTGCTCGAAGTCGTCGGCGTGCATCTCGGCGAGGGCGTCCAGCGCTGCCCGCCGGGCCCGTCGCTCGCGCATCTCGAGGTCGCCGCTGCCGGCCACCCCGAGCAGCGGTCCGCGCTCGACCGGCGCGGGGGCAGCGGCGCGCACCGTCTTGACCGCCGTCGCGCGGGCCTTGCGGGGCTTCGGGACGGGCGCCGTCAGGCAGCTGCGGCAGCTGACCTGGCCCTCGTCGTACGCGTCGGCTGCCAGGACCTTCCTGCACGTCTCGCACCGGATCCAGGAGGCCACGGCCTCACTCTAGGACGGTCACCACGGCGAGGACGGCTCCTGCGTCGACCTGCTCCCCGGTCGTGACGAGGACCTCACCGACGGTCCCGTCGGCGTCGGCCTTGATCCCGTGCTCCATCTTCATGGCCTCCAGGACGACGAGGACGTCGCCGGCCTTCACCTCGTCGCCGGGCTCGACCGCGACCCGGATGACCGTCCCCGGCATGGGCGCCACGAGCGACCCGGCGGCCAGCGCCGAGCCCGGCACGGGGAAGCGCGGGTCCTCGACGAGCGCGCTGTGGCCGAGCGCGGAGTCGACGTAGGTCACGTCCCCGCTCGTCACGTCGTACCGGCGGCGGAGGCCGCCGACGGACAGGTCCGCGTACGACGGGGTGCAGCCCCACACGCGCACGTCCAGCGGCTCGCCGTCGACGCGGACCTCGACGCCGTCGCGGCGGTGGGCGTACTCCACGACCACCCCGCCGTACGACGTGGTCTGCGGCTGGGACGGCAGGTTGCGCCAGCCGCTGGGGAAGACGCCGGCGCGGGCGGCGGCCGCGCACAGGGCCGCGGCGACCAGGTGCTCGGGCGGCGTCACGGCCTCCGGGAGCGCGAACCGGTCGAGGAAGCCGGTGTCCACGTCGTTCGCGCCCCACTCCGGCGAGCGGAGCACGCCGACGAGCAGGTCGCGGTTGGTCACCAGCCCGTGCACGCGGGTGCGCTCCAGCGCGTC
>DATJGA010000071.1:0-5191 GCA_035495395.1 Mycobacteriales bacterium
CGGACCCCGGCGACCTCGGCGTGCGCCTCGGCGCTGGCCACGACCTGGGCCGCGAGGTCCGCGACGTCCACGTCGACCCGCTCGTCGTCGGCGCGCGGGTCCGCCGCGACGAGCAGGTCCTCGACGACCTCGCCGAGCCGCTGCACGTCCTCGACCACGCCCGCCGCGTCCGCACGCGTCTCGTCGGTCGCGGCCGAGCCGGCGAGCGAGCGGTGCAGCAGCTGCGCACGGGTGCTCAGCAGCGTCAGCGGGGTGCGCAGCTCGTGGCTGGCGTCCGCGACGAAGGCGCGCTGCAGCGTCAGCGCCTCGGCCAGCGGGCGCACCGCGCGCCGCCCGAGCACGGCGCCGACGGCCGCGGCCAGGGCCAGCGAGGCCAGCGCCGCGATGCCCATGATGCGCAGCAGCAGGTCCCGCTCGTGGTGCTGCGGGGTCAGGTCGGCCACCACCTGCACCGTCCGCGTCCGCTCCCGCACCGTGAGGACCCGGTACGCCGTGTCCTCACCCTCGTGCAGCGTGCTCAGCCGGGAGGACCCGACCCGCGCGCGCTCACGGGCGGTGGCCAGCGCGGGCTGCAGCTCGTCGGGCAGCCCGGCGCTGACCCGCGTGCCCTGGGAGCTCACCAGCACGAGCCAGGCACCGGCCGGGGGGTCCTGCACGTCGTCGGCGGTCGCCGCCGTCGCGCGGAGGAGGGCGTCGGTCTCCCGCTGCTGCTCGCGCACGACGAGCACGGTCGTCAACGCGATGAGGCTGAGCATGACGACGGCCACCAGGGCCGCGATCTCGCGCGACATCCGGCGGGCCGCGGCGCGGACCAGCAGCTCGTCCCCGGACCCCTTCACCCGGGGCTCACAGGTCACCGAGGCGGAAGCCGGTGCCGCGCACCGTGCGGATGACGCCCTTGCCGAGCTTGCGGCGGCAGTAGTGGACGTACGTGTCCACCACGGTCGGCGACTCGGCGTCGCTGAAGACGCGGGCGAGCAGGTCGTCACGGGTGAAGACCTGGCCCGGGCGCTGGGCGAGCACGGCGAGCAGGTCGGCCTCGCGCTGCGAGAGCTCCACCTCCTCGCCGCCCTCGAGGCGCACCACCCGGGCCTCGAGGTCGAGGCTCGCCGTACCGACGCGCAGGACGGGGGCGGTCTCGCGGTGCCGGCGCAGCAGGGCGCGCAGCCGGGCCAGCAGCTCGGTGACGTCGAAGGGCTTGGCGAGGTAGTCCTCCGCGCCGGCGTCGAGGCCGGCGACCCGGTCCTCGGTGCTGCCGCGCGCCGAGAGCACGAGCACCGGGGCGGTCAGCCCCTTGCCCCGCAACCGGCCCACCAGGTCGAGTCCCTCGATGCCGGGCAGGCCGCGGTCGACGACGAGCACGTCGAAGTCACGGGTCAGGCCGAGGTGCAGCGCGCGCTGGCCGTCCGGGGCGTGCGTGACGTCGTACCCCTCGGAGCCCAGGACGCGCAGCAGCAGGGTCGCCAGCTCGGCGTCGTCCTCGACGAGCAGCAGGGTGCTCACGGTTCCTCCCGGGTGAGCGGCCAACGTACCGAGCAAGCGGGTGAACGCCGGGAACCTCCTGACAGGACTGAGGTCGTTCGCCTACTTTCGGGTGGATGGCCGCACCGAGGGCCGACGAGGGGGGCCGTGGCTGCTGACCGCCTGCCCGACGACGTGTCGCGCCTGCAGCTGAGGCTGGGCGACGAGCTGGTGAGCGTCCTGGACATCTCGCCGCTCGCCACCACCGTCAGCCGGCTGTCGGACGGCGTCGTGCTGTACGCGAACCCGGCCGGCAGCGCGCTGCTGGGGTTCGGCGACGGCGAGCTCGTCGGCCGGCGGGCCGAGGACCTCCAGCTGTGGCAGCGCCCCGAGGACCGCGCCGCGCTGCTCGCCCGGCTGGACAAGGGCGGGGCTCTGCACAACGAGCAGCTCGAGCTGCGCCGCCGCGACGGCGCGCTCCGCACGGCGATCACGTCGGTGCAGCTCGTGGACGTCGACGGCGAGCCTGCGGTGCTGTCGATGTTCTACGACATCACCGAGCGCGCCCTCCTCGAGGCGCAGATCAGCCGGACGTCGGAGGCGGCGCTCGAGTCGGCCCGCTCGAAGAGCGAGTTCCTCACGGCGATGAGCCACGAGATCCGCACCCCGCTCAACGGCGTCATCGGGATGACCGGCCTGCTGCTCCAGACCGACCTCAGCCCGGAGCAGCGCCAGTACGCCGAGATCGCCCGGTCCTCGGGCGAGACGCTGCTCGGGATCGTCGACGACATCCTCGACTTCTCCAAGATCGAGGCCGGTCGCCTCGACCTGCAGGAGGTCGAGTTCGACCTGGGCGACCTGGTCGCCGACGTCGCCGAGCTGCTCGCCCCCACCGCCGCCGCCAAGGGGCTGGAGCTGGTGGTGAGCATCGACCCCGCGACGCCGCAGCGCGTCCTCGGCGACTCGGTCCGGCTCCGCCAGGTGCTGCTCAACCTGGCCTCCAACGCGACCCGGTTCACCGAGCAGGGCAGCGTCGTGCTGCGCGCCCGACCGGAGCTCGACCTCATCCGCTTCGAGGTGCAGGACACCGGCATCGGCATCGAGCCGCGCGCGCTGTCGGCCATCTTCGACAGCTTCGCGCAGGCCGACCGGTCCACCACCCGGCGCTTCGGCGGCACCGGCCTGGGCCTGGCGATCTGCCGCCGGCTCACCACGATGATGGGCGGCGACATCGGCTGCCGGTCGAAGGTGGGGAGCGGCAGCACCTTCTGGTTCACCTGCCGGCTGCCCGCCGCCGGGCCCGCCGAGGCGACGCCCGCGGCACCGCTGGCCGGCCGCCGGCTGCTCGTCGTGGACGACCTCGAGGTGTCGCTCGCCGTCCTGCGCGCCCAGCTCGAGGGCTGGGGAGCGACGGTGCGCACCACGTCCTGGCCGGCGCAGGCCCTCGGCCTGGTCGAGGAGGCGGTCCGGCAGGGCGAGCCCTACGACGTGGTGCTCACCGACGCCGACCTCCGCGCCGACGGGGACCTGCCTCTCGTGTCGGCGCTCGCCGAGCTGCCCGAGCCGCGGCCCCGGCTCGTCGTCCTGTCCTCCTTCGGCGACACCGACGAGCAGCGGGCCCTGCTTGCCGCCGCGCAGGCAGCGCACCTGACCCGCCCGGTCCGGCCCTCCCGGTTGCAGGAGGTGCTGCTCCGGCTGCTCGAGGGCACCTCGCCCCCGGCGGCGACGCGGCCCGCCCCCCTGCAGCGCCAGGGGCACCTGCTCGTGGTGGACGACAACGCCACCAACCGCATCGTGGCGGAGGCCATGCTCACCCGCCGCGGCTACACGGTCGACCTCGCCGAGAACGGCCGCGAGGCGGTCGAGGCGGTCCTCGCCACCCGCTACGACGCCGTGCTCATGGACTGCGAGATGCCGGTGCTCGACGGGTACGCAGCGGCCCGCGAGATCCGCGAGGCCGAGGGGTACGCCCGCCGCACCCGCATCGTGGCCCTCACCGCCTCGGCGATGCGGGGCGACGCCGAGAAGGCCCTGGCCGCCGGCATGGACGCGCACCTCACCAAGCCGATCACCCTCGACCGGCTGCACGAGGAGCTCGACCGGCTGCTCGCAGCGACCCCGGCCGTCGCACCGCCGGCGTCGAACCAGCCGCCGCCCGTCGACGAGGAGCCGCTGGAGCTGCTGCTGCACCTGGACACGAGCGGCGAGCTGGTACGCCGGGTGGTCGAGGTCTTCGTGCAGGACGGCCCCGGGCACGTGCAGGCGCTGCGGGAGGCGCACGCCGACGCCGACCTCGAGCGGGTCAGCCAGGCCAGCCACAGCCTGTGCGGCATGTCCTGCGCCGTCGGGGCCGTCGTGGTCACCGCGGAGTGCCGGACCATCGAGGGGCTCGCCCGGCAGGGCGCGCTGCCCTCGAAGGCCGCCGTCGAGGAGCTCGCGCTCGAGCTCGACCGGGCGTGCCAGGCGCTGCAGTCGTTCCTCGGCGCGCAGCTGCCCACGCGCACCTGACGACGGACCCTGCCGGGCCGGGCCCGAAGACCCTGGTGCGGCCCGGCCCGCCCTTGTGACGCTGGCAGGGCCATGAGCACCACGACCGTGACCCCGCCTGCCCTGCCCGACGCCGACCGCCGTACCCGGCGGGACGTCCTGCCGTGGGTGTCGCTGGCCGGCCGGGTGCTGCTCGCCGGCGTGCTCGCCTACGCCGCGTCGTCGAAGCTGTTCGACCCGCTCGCGACGGTGCGCGCCGTGCGGGCGTACAAGCTGCTGCCCGAGGGGCTCGCGGTGCCGTTCGCGCACGCGCTGCCCTGGGTGGAGCTCGCGCTCGCGGGGCTGCTGCTGGCCGGCGTCGCCGTCCGGCTCGTGGGCTGGCTCACGGCGGGACTGCTCACCGCGTTCGTCATCGGCATGTCCGCCGCGTGGGCGCGCGGCCTGAAGATCGACTGCGGCTGCTTCGGCGGCGGCGGCCCGACCGAGCACCCGCAGTACCTGCGGGACGTGCTGCGCGACGCGGCCTTCGTCCTCGTCGCGGTGACGGTGGCGCTGCTGCCCCGGTCGCGCTTCGCCGTCGACCCCAGCGTGCCGCCCGAGGAGCCGTCGGAGGACGCGCACCGGTCGGCCCGCCGCGAGCGCCAGGCCCGCGCCCTGCAGGCGGTACGGCGGAGGCATGCCCAGGAGCGGCTGGTCCGCTTCCGGTGGCTCGCCGTCGCGGTGCTCGCCGTCGCCACCGTGGTCGGCCTGGTCGCCGGGGCCGCCGGCACGCCCTCGCCGCGCACGACGCCGCTGGGGAGCAACAGGTCGGGCGGCATCCTCGTCGGCTCCGCGACGGCGGTGCACCGCATCGTCCTGTACGAGGACCCGCAGTGCCCGGTGTGCAAGACGTTCGAGGAAAGCAGCGGTGCGGTGCTGACGCAGGCGATCGACCGCGGGCTGGTGCAGGTCGAGTACCGGATGCGCAGCTTCCTCGGCCCCGAGTCGGTCCGTGCGGTCGCGGCGCTCGGAGCCGCTGCGGACGACGGCCGCTTCGAGGAGCTCCGCGAGCAGCTGTTCCTCCACCAGCCCCGTGAGCAGACGGGCGGCTACACGATCGACGACCTGCTGTCGCTCGGTCAGGCCGCCGGGCTCACCAGCTCCGCGTTCCAGGAGAAGGTGCGCAGCCAGCGGTACGCGACGTGGGCCCGCACGACCGACGACCGGGCGAGCAGGGACGGCAACATCGGTACGCCGGAGGTGC
>DATJGA010000072.1:0-4105 GCA_035495395.1 Mycobacteriales bacterium
GCGCTGCTCGGCGCCTACTCCTTCACCCGGTTCCGGGTCACCTCGCTCGCCGACAAGCGCCCGCCGGTGCCCAAGGTCGTCGTCGTCACCGAGGCCGCCGGGGCCAAGGCCGTGCTCAAGCGCGCCCAGGCCGTCTGCCGCGCGGTGTCCTTCGCGCGCGACCTGGTGAACACCCCGCCCTCCCACCTGCACCCGGCTGAGCTCGCCGACGCCGCGGTCGCCGAGGCGGAGCGGGTCGGCGTCACCGCCGAGGTCCTCGACGAGAAGGCCCTCAAGAAGGGCGGGTACGGCGGGATCGTCGGCGTCGGGCAGGGCAGCGCGCACCCGCCGCGGCTCGTGCACCTGTCGTACGCCCCCAAGGGCGCGAAGACCACCGTCGCCCTCGTCGGCAAGGGCATCACGTTCGACTCGGGCGGCATCTCCATCAAGCCGGCCGCCGGCATGGAGGCGATGAAGTCCGACATGGGCGGGGCGGCCGCCGTGGTCGCCAGCGTGGTCGCCGCCGCCGACCTCGGGCTGAAGGTCAACGTCGAGGCCTGGGTCCCGATGGCCGAGAACATGCCCTCCGGCACGGCGATCCGGCCGTCGGACGTGCTCACCATGCGCAGCGGCAAGAAGATCGAGGTCAACAACACCGACGCGGAGGGCCGGCTGATCCTCGCCGACGCGATGGCGCGGGCCTGCGAGGACGGCCCCGACCTGCTGCTCGACGTCGCGACCCTGACCGGCGCGCAGCTCGTCGCCCTGGGCGCCCGCACCGCCGGGGTCATGGGCGAGGACGCGCTGCGCACCGAGGTGGTGGCCGCGGCCGGTGCCGCCGGCGAGGCGATGTGGCCGATGCCGCTGCCCGAGGACCTGCGCAAGGGCCTCGACTCCGAGGTCGCCGACATGGTCAACACCGGCCCGCGCGAGGGCGGGATGCTCTCCGCCGGGCTGTTCCTGCGCGAGTTCGTCGCCGAGGGCGTTCGGTGGGCGCACCTGGACATCGCCGGCCCGGCGTACCACGACGGCCCGGCCTACGGGTACGTCGCTCCCGGCGGCACCGGCATGGCCGTGCGCACGCTCGTGGAGCTCCTCGACGAGGTCAGCGCCTGAGCCCAGGCAAGGACGACGTCACCCGCTTGGCCCTGCAGACGCATGATCACGCGGTCGAAGCACGGGGGGACACCACCACGCTGAACAGGGAGCACCACGTGCTGCAGCAGGCCCTCTCCGTCGCCGCCGCCAAGGCCAAGCTGACCGGTCTCGTGATCGCCGCCGCCGCCGTGGGTGGCACCGCCGTCGCCGCCGGCTCGACCGCGTTCGTCCCGACGTCCGGCGAGGACACCGTCGTCACCGCGCCCACCGACACCCCCTCGCCGGAGGTCGTGCCCACGACCGACCCGACGCCCGAGGCCGCCGACGTCACGCCGGAGGCCACCCGGACCCCGCTCCCCTGCCCGAGCGACGTGGCGAACCACGGCGCCTACGTGAGCCAGGTCGCTCACGACAAGACGCTGAAGGGCCGCGAGCACGGCAAGGCCGTGTCCGAGGCCGCGCACTCCGACTGCGGCAAGCCCGACGGCGCGGCGGCGGACGCCGAGTCCTCCGACGCGCCCGAGGTCGAGGCGACGGAGGCCCCGGAGACCCCCGACGCGGACGACGCGGACGAGTCCGGCGACACGCAGAAGCCGGAAGCGGCGCAGAAGCACGGCAAGGGCCACCAGCGCGGCTAGCCTCGGCTGCACCGAGCTGGGCCCGACCCCCAACGGGCCCGTCGTACGAAGGGCCGGCCCTCTCCCCCAGGGAGCCGGCCCTTCGTCCTGTCCGCCTACGGGCGCGGCGTCGCCGGCAGCTTCGTGAGGCCGTTGCACGCCGCCGCGTAGGCGGTGCGCACCGGCGCGGCCGCCGGGTCCGGCGCGGGCAGCGTCGAGCGGCCGTCCCGGTAGTAGCCGCCGGACCAGCTGCCGAACACGTGCTGGCGGCACCAGGAGTCGACGAGGAACCACGCGGCCTCGTCCGCGGGGCGCGCGAGCGCGGCGCGGGTGCCGACCACGGGCCCGAAGAAGCGGTCGAACTCGGCGAGCCACCGCTCGTCGTCCTGCTTCAGCCGCGCGTAGTAGGTCCCGAAGCCCTCGTTCGCGTAGTGCTCGTCCGCGAGCCGCGGCAGGCTCGTGAGCCCGCCCGGCGCGGTGCCGCCCCCGGTGCTCTTCGCGCCCTTGAGGAGCCGGTCGCGCAGCTCGACGGCGGTGAGCCGGCCGTCGCCCACCTCGCACGCCGGCCGGGCCCGCCCGCAGGTGGCCTTCCCGACGCTGATGACGCCGCCGGCCTGCACGCGCGACGGTCCGGCCATCGCCTTGCGCGCCATCCAGAGCCCGCGCGCGTAGGTGCCGGCGATCGTGGGCGCGGCGTTGGAGGTGCCGGAGAACCGCTGGCCGTTCGTCACGGTCGTCGAGTCGTACGCCGAGGGGTAGGCCTCCCCGATCCCGCTGACGTCGACGGGCTTGCCCGACCCGCTCTCGGTGGCGCCGGAGGACCCGGGGACGGTGGCGCCGACGGTGATGACCCAGTCCGGGCCCTTCACCGAGCTCGTCAGCGTGGAGAACGGCACCACGAACGCGTTCTCGATGCCGTTGCCTGCGGAGAAGACGATGGTCTGGCCCCGCTCGCTGGCCTTCTTCTGCGGCTCGGTGGGTCCGCCGTACAGGCCGTCGCGGAGCTCGCCGCGCGGGAAGGTCTGCAGGCCGTAGGAGTTGCTGATCACGTCGATCCACGGCTGGCTCTCGGCCCAGGCGAGCGCCCGCTCGGTGGCCGTGGTGTCGCCCGCGGTGATGTGCACGATGAGGCACTCCGGGCAGGTGCCGTGGAGGTTCCCCACGCTCACGCTCGAGGTGCCCTGGCCGTGCCCGGTGCCGTAGACGGGCTGGTACCGGTAGCCCTCGACCGGGTTCTGGTCGATCGTGCTCTGGACCTGCTCGACGTAGTCGAACGACAGCGCCCCGATGACCTTCGTGCCGGGGAACCAGTAGTAGTTGACCGCCTCGGGCGTGCTGCTCCTGATCGAGGACCACAGCGCCGCGTCGCGGTCGTGCAGCTTGCTCAGGCTGGCGCCCTCGTCCTCCTCGTCGAGGTGCAGCTTGAGGCCGTGCTTGCTGGCGAAGCCGCTCTTCGGGAAGCCCTTGAGCCAGGTCGCGGGGTCCTTGTCGAGCGGCAGGTCGTTGCTGCGGTCGTGGTCGAGGGCCTGCGGCATCTTCGAGGCGAGGAAGTCCCAGTGGTACGGCGAGATGCCGCTGTCGATCACCGCGACCACGACGGCGTCGTCACCGGGCCTGACCGGAGCCGCCGAGGCCTGGGACAGCCCCAGCGGCGTGAGCACCGAGGCCGCCAGCAGCAGGACGAGGGACGTGGGGAGCAGGCGCGTCATGCCCACGAGTTCGCCGCAGGGGCCGGGCGCTCCTGCTGCGCTCAGTGGGAGCGGGTCTCGCCCGCCGCCTTGCGCGCCGCGGTCCAGTCGCGCATCCGCTGCGGGTACCCGGTGGCGGCGACGTCGTAGACGGGCAGCCCCAGGCGCTTGCCGAGGTCGAACGCGGCCTGCCGGGAGGGGATCCGGCGCCGGGTCCACTCGCCGTCCCCCGCCACGAGGACGAGCGTGGTCGCGGTGGTCAGCGTCTGGGGCTCGACGAAGCCCTCCACGCCCCTGCGGGAGGCGGCGAACGCCTGCAGGTGCTCCACGTCGGCGCTGACCGCCGTACGCGTGGTGCCAGGCGCGGTTCCCCGCCCGAACCGGTCACGAAGGCCCACGTCGCCGCCTCTCATCGCTGTGGAAGGATGCTAATCGGCGAGCGCGACCCGCCCGCCCTCGAAACGCCAGAGGAGCAGCTGTGAGCCAGCCGGGAACCGTCGACCTGGTCGTTCTGGGCGGTGGGAGCGGCGGCTACGCCGCGGCGCTCAGGGCCAGCGAGCTCGGCATGACGGTCGTCATGGTCGAGAAGGACAAGGTCGGCGGCACCTGCCTGCACCGCGGCTGCATCCCGACCAAGGCGCTGCTGCACTCCGCGGAGACGGTCGACGTCATCAAGGAGGCCGGCCAGTTCGGCATCAAGGGGACGTTCGAGTCGGTCGACGT
>DATJGA010000073.1:0-9873 GCA_035495395.1 Mycobacteriales bacterium
CGTACGGCGGTGGCGGAGCTGGGGGAGAAGCCGTTCCGCGCGGAGCAGCTGTCGCGGCACTACTTCGCCGGCCACTCGCTCGACCAGCGGACCGACCTCGGGGCGGCCGCGACCGAGCGGCTCGCACCGCTGCTGCCCGAGCTGTGGGAGCGGGTGCGCGACCTGTCCTGCGACGAGGGCGCGACCGTCAAGACCCTGTGGCGGGGGCACGACCGCACGCTCGTCGAGTCGGTGACCATGCGGTACCGCGACCGCACGACCGTCTGCATCAGCAGCCAGGCCGGGTGCGGGATGGCCTGCCCGTTCTGCGCCACCGGCCAGGGCGGCCTCACCCGCAACCTGTCGACGGCCGAGATCGTCGACCAGGTGGTCCGCGCCAACGCCGACGAGCTCGGCCGCGGCGAGCGCGGCGTCACCAACGTCGTGTTCATGGGCATGGGGGAGCCGCTGGCCAACTACACCCGCGTCGTCGGCGCCCTGCACCGCCTCGTCGAGCCGGCGCCGCACGGGCTCGGCATGTCGCAGCGCAACATCGTGGTCTCGACCGTGGGGCTGGTCCCGGCGATCCGCAAGCTCGCCGACGAGGGGCTGCAGGTCACCCTGGCGCTGTCGCTGCACGCTCCCGACGACGAGCTGCGCAACACGCTCGTCCCGGTCAACACCCGGTGGCCGGTGCGCGAGGTGCTCGAGGCGGCCCTCGGGTACGTGCGGTCGACCGGCCGCCGGCTGTCCATCGAGTACGCGCTCATCCGCGACGTCAACGACCAGCCCTGGCGCGCGGACCTGCTCGCCAAGCGGCTCAAGGGCAAGCTCGTGCACGTCAACCTCATCCCGCTCAACCCCACGCCGGGCTCGGAGTGGGACGCGTCCCCGAAGCCGGTGCAGGACGAGTTCGTCCGCCGGCTCAGGGCGGCCGGGGTCAACGCCACCGTGCGCGACACCCGCGGTCGCGAGATCGCCGGGGCCTGCGGACAGCTGGCGGCGCTGGAATGAGGGAGGTCGTCCTCCTCGGGTCCACGGGGTCGGTCGGCACCCAGGCGATCGACGTCGTGCGCGCGGCACCGGACCGCTTCCGCGTCGTCGGCATCGGGGCGGGTGGCGGACGCGTGGACCTGCTGGCGCAGCAGGCGGTCGAGCTTGGCGTCGAGGTCGTGGCCGTCGCCGCGGCCACCGCCGCGCAGGACCTGCAGCTCGCCCTGTACGCCGAGGCGCAGCGCCGCGGGTACAGCGCGGGCGACCACCGCGTGCCGAAGGTGCTCGCCGGCCCGGACGCGCTGACCGAGCTGGCCGCGTGGCCCTGCGACGTCGTCCTCAACGGGATGACCGGGTCGGTCGGGCTGGCACCGACCCTCGCGGCGCTCGAGGCCGGTCGGCTGCTCGCCCTCGCCAACAAGGAGTCGCTCGTCGCCGGCGGCCCGCTGGTCACGCCGTACCGGGACCGGATCGTGCCGGTGGACAGCGAGCACTCGGCGCTGGCCCAGTGCCTGCGGGCCGGGACCCGCGGCGAGGTGGCCCGCCTCGTGCTCACCGCCAGCGGCGGCCCGTTCCGCGGTCGCACCAGCCTCGCCGGCGTGACCCCGGCGGAGGCCCTGGCGCACCCCACCTGGGACATGGGCCCGGTCGTCACCGTGAACAGCGCGACCCTCATGAACAAGGGGCTGGAGCTCATCGAGGCGCACCTGCTGTTCGACGTGCCCTACGAGCGGATCGACGTCGTCGTCCACCCGCAGTCGGTGGTGCACTCCATGGTCGAGTTCGTCGACGGCTCGACCGTCGCGCAGGCCAGCCCGCCGGACATGCGGCTGCCCATCGCCCTCGGCCTCGGCTGGCCGGACCGGGTCGCCGGCGCTGCCGCCGCGTGCGACTGGACCACGGCGGCCACCTGGACGTTCGAGCCGCTGGACGCGACCGTCTTCGGCGCCGTCGACCTGTGCCGCGCCGCCGGCACGACGGGCGGCACCGCGCCGGCCGCCCTCAACGCCGCCAACGAGGTCTGCGTGGAGGCGTTCCTCGCGGGGCGGCTGGAGCTCGCGGCGGTCGTCGACACCGTCGCGCAGGTCGTGGCGGAGCACGAGCACCGGGAACTGCCCACGCTGCCCGAGGTGTTGGAGACTGAGGAGCGGGCGCGTCGACGCGCCCGGGAGCTCACAGCGAGAGGACAGGTCTGACCGTGCTCGGGGCCCTGGGCGTGCTCGCCTTCGTGATCGGCCTGCTCGGGTCGGTGATGCTGCACGAGGGCGGCCACTTCCTCACCGCGCGCCGGTTCGGCATGAAGGCGACGCAGTTCTTCGTCGGGTTCGGACCGACGCTGTGGTCCACCCGTCGCGGCGAGACCGAGTACGGCGTGAAGGCCATCCCCGCCGGCGGGTTCGTGAAGATCGTGGGGATGACGCCGCTCGAGGAGGTCGAGCCCGGCGACGAGGAGCGCGCGTTCTACCGCCAGCCGGCCGGCCGCAAGACGATCGTGCTCGCTGCCGGGTCGACGGTGCACTTCGTGCTGTGCCTGCTCCTCGTGGCGTTCGCGGTCGCGGTGTTCGGCGTGCAGCGCGAGACCTCCCCGACCCTCACGGCCATCAACGCCTGCGTCGCCGACGACCCGGACGCGACGTGCGGCCCGGGGTCGGTGCCGGCGCCCGCGAAGACCGCCGGGTTGCAGGCCGGCGACGTGGTCACCGCCGTCGACGGCGTCGACGTCAAGGGCTCGAGCGACCTGGTCACCCGGGTCAAGGCGCACATCGGCCAGCAGGTGCGGCTGACGGTGCTGCGCAAGGGCCAGGTGGTCGTCGTACCGGTCACGCCGAAGCCGGTGACCCGGCCGGGGACGACGGCGCCGGTCGGGGCGATCGGCGTGAGCGTGCTGGCCAACTACGAGTACCAGCACTTCGGCCCGGTGGGCGTGGTCCGGGAGACCGGGGCGACGGTCAAGCAGCTCGTCACCGGGACGGTCGAGACGCTGACCAACAAGCTCGGCACGATCAGCAAGGTCTACGGGCCTGACCGCGACCCGGCCGGCTTCGTCGGCGTCGTCGGCGTCGGCCGCATCTCCGGGGAGATCGCGCAGGCCAAGATCTCGCTGACCGACAAGCTCAACAGCATCGTGCTCGTGCTGGCCGGGCTGAACCTGTTCGTCGGGGTGTTCAACCTGCTGCCGCTGCTCCCGCTCGACGGCGGGCACATCGCCGTCGTGTGGTTCGAGACGGTTCGCGACCGGCTGCGCCGGCTGCGCGGCTACACCGGCGAGCTGCAGCGCGTGGACATGAACAAGCTCATGCCCGTGACGCTCGCCGTCGTCGTGCTCTTCATCGGCTTCACGCTGTTCCTGCTGGGCGCCGACATCGTCAACCCGATCACGATCAACTGAGGCCGCTGTGACCATCTCGCTCGGCATGCCCGAGGTCCCGCAGCGGCTCGCGGAGCGCCGCGTCACCAAGCAGCTCGACGTGGGCGGGGTCCTCGTCGGCGGCGGGGCGCCGGTGAGCGTGCAGTCCATGACCACCACCAAGACCCACGACGTCAACGCGACGCTGCAGCAGATCGCCGAGCTCACCGCGAGCGGCTGCCAGATCGTGCGCGTCGCCTGCCCGACCGCGAAGGACGCCGAGGCGCTGCGCGAGATCGCCCAGCACAGCCAGATCCCGGTCATCGCCGACATCCACTTCCAGATCGAGTACGTCTTCGCGGCCATCGAGGCCGGCTGCGCCGCGGTGCGGGTCAACCCCGGCAACATCCGCGAGTTCGACGGCAGCGTCGGCGACGTCGCGAAGGCCGCGAAGAACGCGGGCATCCCGATCCGGATCGGCGTCAACGCCGGCTCGCTCGACAAGCGGCTGCTCGCCAAGCACGGCAAGGCCACGCCCGAGGCGCTGGTCGAGTCGGCCCTCTGGGAGTGCTCGCTGTTCGAGGAGCACGGCTTCGAGGACATCAAGATCTCGGTGAAGCACAACGACCCGGTCGTCATGGTCCAGGCGTACCGGCAGCTCGCGCAGCAGTGCGACTACCCGCTCCACCTCGGGGTCACCGAGGCGGGCCCGGCGTTCCAGGGGACCATCAAGTCCGCGGTCGCGTTCGGCGCGCTGCTGGCCGAGGGGATCGGCGACACCATCCGCGTCTCGCTGTCGGCGCCTCCCGTCGAGGAGGTCAAGGTCGGGCTGCAGATCCTCGAGTCCCTCAACCTGCGCCAGCGCGGCCTGGAGATCGTGTCGTGCCCCTCGTGCGGCCGGGCCCAGGTCGACGTCTACACGCTGGCGAACCAGGTGACGGCCGGCCTGGAGGGCATCGACGTGCCGCTGCGCGTCGCGGTCATGGGCTGCGTCGTCAACGGACCGGGCGAGGCCCGCGAGGCCGACCTCGGGGTCGCGAGCGGCAACGGCAAGGGGCAGATCTTCGTCAAGGGCGAGGTCATCAAGACCGTGCCGGAGGCGCAGATCGTGGAGACGCTCATCGAGGAGGCCCTCCGGCTCGCCGAGGCGTACGACGGCCCGACCGGCACCCCCTCCGTCAGCAGCTAGCAGTGGCCCGTACGCCGGCCAGCCGCGTCCTCGGGGCGCAGGACCTGGAGGAGGTCCGCGCCCTGCTCGCGCGCAACCCGGTCGAGGACGTCTTCATCGGGTCACGGGTGGAGTCCTGCGGGCTGGACCCCTGGCGGCTGGGGGCGGAGATCTGGGGCTTCGGCGAGCGCGGCGAGCTCACCTCGCTCTGCTACGCCGGGGCCAACCTGGTGCCGGCGCAGGCGGGGGCCGAGGCCGTGCACGCCTTCGCCGAGCGGGCCCGGCGGCAGGGCCGGCGGTGCTCCTCCATCGTCGGCAGCGCGCAGGCGGCCCTGGGGCTGTGGACCCTGCTCGAGCCGATGTGGGGCCCGGCCCGGGAGGTGCGGCCCAGCCAGCCGCTCATGGCGATCGACGACGCCCCGGACGTCGAGGCCGACCCCCAGGTGCGGCGGGTGCTGCCGCACGAGATCGACGTGCTGCTGCCGGCCTGCGTCGCGATGTTCACCGAGGAGGTCGGGGTCTCGCCGCTGGCCGGCGACGGCGGCAGTCTCTACCGCGCGCGGGTCGAGGAGATCATCGCGCTGGGCCGCGCGTTCGCCCGGATCGAGGGCGGCGCGGTGCTGTTCAAGGCCGAGATCGGCGCGGCCACCCGGGACGTGTGCCAGGTGCAGGGCGTGTGGGTGCACCCGTCGCTGCGCGGCCGCGGGGTCGGCGCGACCGGGACCGCCGCCGTGGTGGAGCAGGCGCAGGCGAGCATCGCGCCGGTGGTGAGCCTGTACGTCAACGACTACAACGTGGCGGCGCGGCGGGCCTACGAGCGGGTGGGGTTCCGCCAGGTCGGGACGTTCGCGTCCGTGCTCTTCTAGGCCGGCTGCGGCACGGCCGGCTCGGCAGCCGCCGGGGCCCAGCCGGGGCCGTGCACGACGTACCCGACGCGGTCGCGCCAGGACGACGCGGACCGCACGTCGCGGGCGAGCGCCACCAGCTCGTGCGTCGCGACGCGGAGCGGGTTGTGGGTCGTGATGTTCTTCGTCAGGCCGTAGACGACCCGCTCGCGCTCGGGCTCGAAGGTGCGGAACAGCCGGTCCCACACGATGAGCACGCCGCCGTAGTTGCGGTCGAGGTACTGCGACTGCGACCCGTGGTGCACCCGGTGGTGCGAGGGCGTGTTGAACGCCCACTCGAACCAGCCCCACATCTTGTCGATCGCCTCGGTGTGGATCCAGAACTGGTAGAGCAGGTTGACCGACCACGCGGCCAGGGCGATCTCGACCGGCACGCCGAGCGCGACGACCGGGATGAAGAACAGGAAGGTGTACTCGCCGGTCCAGGTCTGGCGCAGCGCGGTCGACAGGTTGTAGCGCTGCGAGGAGTGGTGCACGACGTGCGAGGCCCACAGCAGCCGCACCTCGTGGCCGGCCCGGTGGTCCCAGTAGTACATGAAGTCGATGCCGAGCAGGGCGACCGCCCACGTGACCCAGCCGTGGCCGAGGTCGAGCGGAGACAGCTTCGCGACCAGGCTCAGGCCGGCGATCTCGACGACCCGCCAGACGCCGTTGACGACCATCGAGCCGACCCCCATGGCCAGGCTGGTGCGGCTGTCCCTGCGGTCGTACCCGAGGACGTCGCCGCGGAGCCGGCGCTCCTGCATGACGCCGGCGCGGGTGACCGCCAGCTCCAGCGCGACCATCCCCAGGAACCACGGGATGGCGAAGATCAGGATGAGGTCAGCCGTGCTCATGCCTCAGAGGATGGCAGATAAAGAGCAACCTGTCACTATCTTTGGGCGACGAGGTTCTCCAGCGCGTCGAGGATGACGTCGCGCGAGGTGTCGGCGACGGCCGCGCCCACGGCGGCGCCCTGGACGGCTGCCAGCGCCAGCTCGACGAAGCTCGCGAACCCGGGCAGCCGCACCAGCTCCGGGTCGAGCACGCGGGTGGCGATGCGCTGCAGGTTCGCCCGGTGCGCCGGCTCGATCCGGCCGAGCGCCGCGGCGAGGTCGGCGTCGGTGCGGGCCGCGACGTAGAGCTCCATCGCCGCCTGCAGGTCGGGCTGCCGGTACGTCGACCACAGCGCCTCGAGGGCCTCGCGGACGCCGACGTTGCGCCCCGTGAAGGCGTTCTCGTACGCCGTGGTCACGCGACCCAGCAGGTGGGCGGCGGCGTCGGCGAGCAGGTCGCCCTTGGTGGGCCAGTACCGGAACAGCGCCCCCTGGCTCACCCCGGCGCGGCGGCAGATCTCGGGTGTCGAGGCACCGCCGTACCCGAGGGCGACGAGGGCCTCGATGGTCGCGTCGAGGATCTTCGCCTGCGTGCCGGCGCGCCGCTCGGCCTGGGTGCGGGTCACTCGGCCTCGAGCTCGGCGACCATCGCCGCGAGGTCCACGCCCGCAGGGGTCGGCCACTCCAGGCGCAGGTCGCGCAGCGTCTCGGTGAGCAGCTGCGTCACGGCCCAGTCGCGGTACCACTTGCGGTCGGCCGGCACGACGTACCAGGGGGCGCCGTCGGTGGAGCACTTCTCGAGCACCGCGTCGTAGGCCTCCTGGTAGGCGTCCCACAGGTGCCGCTCCGGGATGTCGTTGGTGCCGACCTTCCAGTGCTTGGTCGGGTCCTGCAGCCGCGCGAGCAGCCGCTCCTTCTGCTCCTTCCTCGAGATGTGCAGGAGCACCTTGAGCACCGGCGTCCCGGCGCGCACGAGGCGGCGCTCCCAGGCGTTGATCTGCGCGTACCGGCGCGACCACACCGCGCGCGGGACCAGCTCGTGGACGCGCACGACGAGCACGTCCTCGTACTGGCTGCGGTTGAACACGCCGAGCTGCCCCGGGCCGGGCAGCGCGTCGGTGATGCGCCACAGGAAGTCGTGGGCCAGCTCCTCCTTCGTGGGCTTGCCGAAGGAGGTGATGCGGCAGCCCGAGGGGTTCACGAGCCCCACGACGTGCTTGACGGTGCCGTCCTTGCCGCTGGTGTCGGTGCCCTGCAGCAGCAGCAGCGCCCGGGTGCGCTCGTCGACCTTGCCGTTGGCGAACAGCTGCTCCTGCAGCCGCGCGAGCTCCGGCGCGACCGCCGCGACGTCCTTGCGGGCCGCCGACTTGCTCTTCACCCCCGGCGTCGCCCGCGGGTCGGGCAGCTCCCCGTCGTACCTCAGCAGGTCGCGGACGCTGGTGGCCATGCGGCTGATCCTGTCACGCGCGGGCGGACGCGAGCCCGTGCAGCAGCAGGTCCACGCGGGTGCCGTCGACCTCGACCGCGTCGCACACGGTGCGTGCGACCTCGGCGACGTCGGCCGGGGTCCGCACCGGCTGCCGGCACAGCGCGCGGGCCAGCCGCCCCTTGGTCCACTTGTTGTCGTGGCTCACCACCGACCGGACGCCGTCGGCGTCGCGCAGCACCCGCACCTGGATCGCGCCGGGCACCCGGGCGAGCTGCGCGTAGGCGCCGCTGCGCAGGTCGACGACGAGCTCGCCGGCGAGCAGCGGCTCGAGCACCGGCCGCCAGCGCGGGGCCAGCCCGCCCAGCCCCGGCAGCACCGTGCCCCCCGAGAGCCGGTACGGCGGGACCCGGTCCTGCGGCCGCAGCAGCCCGAAGAGCGCGCTGGCCACGACGAGGCTCTCGTCGGCCCGGCGCCGTGCCGCCGCCGGCAGCGTCGCGTACGAGAGGTTGTCGTAGACGATCCCGGTGTAGAGCTCCAGGGCAGGGAGCGTCGGTGCGGTCAGCAGCACGCGGTCGCGCAGCACCTCGTCGTGCTGGCGCTCGGACAGGCCGAGGGCCCGGCGCAGCGCGACCGGCTCCTTCTTCGCGAGCCGCACGACGTCACGGAGCAGCGCCTTGCGGGTCCGGGTGAGCGCCGGGAACGACAGGCTCCCGAGGTCCAGCGGCGGCCCGTCGACCCCGTCCGCCTTCGTCTCCGACGGGGGGAGCAGCACCAGCACGGACAGCAACCTACTGGCGCTGCTCGATAGGCTCGGCGTCCGCCGTACCGAGGGAGAAGACCGTGCTCCGCATGTCCACGCTGTTCCTGCGCACCCTGCGTGAGGACCCGGCGGACGCGGAGGTCCCGAGCCACCGGCTGCTCGTGCGGGCCGGGTACGTCCGGCGGGTCGCCCCCGGCATCTACTCCTGGCTGCCGCTCGGCCTGAAGGTGCTCAACCGCGTCGCCACCGTCATCCGCGAGGAGATGGACGCGATGGGCGCCCAGGAGGTGCAGTTCCCCGCGCTGCTGCCCCGCGAGCCCTACGAGGCGACCGGCCGCTGGACCGAGTACGGCCCGAACATCTTCCGGCTCAAGGACCGCAAGGGCGGCGACTACCTGCTCGGGCCGACGCACGAGGAGCTCTTCACGCTGATGGTGAAGAGCGAGTACTCGTCGTACAAGGACCTGCCGGTCTCGCTGTACCAGATCCAGGAGAAGTACCGGGACGAGGCGCGGCCGCGGGCCGGGATCCTGCGCGGGCGCGAGTTCCTCATGAAGGACAGCTACTCGTTCGACCTCGACGACGAGGGCCTCAAGCGGTCCTACGAGGCGCACCGCGCGGCGTACGTGAAGGTCTTCGACCGGCTGGGCATGGACTACCGCGTCGTGTCCGCGGTGAGCGGCGCGATGGGCGGGTCGGCGAGCGAGGAGTTCCTCGCGGTGGCGCCCACCGGTGAGGACAGCTTCGTGTCCTGCACCACCTGCGACTACGCCGCGAACGTCGAGGCGGTCGAGGTCCGGCCCGCGTCGGCGTCGACGACGGAGCACCCGCCCCTGGAGGTGCTCGACACCCCCGACACCCCGACCATCGAGACGCTGGTCGACCTGCTGCGCTCCAAGGGCCACGAGGTCACCGCTGCAGACACGCTGAAGAACGTCGTCGTCATGCTGCGGTACCCCGACGGGCGCACCGAGCCGCTCGTCGTGGGCATCCCCGGCGACCGCGAGGTCGACCACAAGCGGCTCGAGGCCAACCTCGTGCCCGCCGAGGTGCTGGCCTTCGAGGGCGAGGACTTCGCCAAGCACCCCGGCCTGGTGCGCGGGTACATCGGCCCGCAGGGCGACCTCGGCGTGCGCTACCTCGTCGACCCGCTGGTCGCGAACGGCTCGGCCTGGGTGACCGGCGCCAACGTCGAGGGCCGGCACGCGGTCAACGTCGTGATGGGCCGCGACTTCACCCCCGACGGCACCATCGCCGCCGCCGAGGTGCGCGACGGCGACCCCTGCCCCCGCTGCGGGTCGGCGCTCTCGCTCGGTCGCGGCATCGAGATCGGGCACGTGTTCCAGCTGGGCCGCAAGTACGCCGACGCGTTCTCCCTCGACGTGCTCGGCCCGGACAGCAAGCCGATCCGGGTGACCATGGGCTCGTACGGCATCGGCGTCTCGCGGGCCGTCGCCGCCATCGCCGAGCAGTCGCA
>DATJGA010000074.1:0-12745 GCA_035495395.1 Mycobacteriales bacterium
GCCCCCGCCTCGCAGTGCCGCGGTCTGAAGGGCACCATCACGATCACGGGCACGGGTGAACCGGGGGCGGAGACGTTCACGGGGAAGGCGACCGGATCGATCGCGGGGACGCTCAGCAACATCGTCCCGGCGAACGACTTCGCGGGCTACAACATCCGCACGACGTGGTCGTTCACGGTCACGGACCGGGCCGGGGCAACCGCTGACTACGTGATGGACGTCCTCGCCACCAACTTCACCGCGACGTCGCTGGTGGGCGGCGGCCTCCTCAACGAGGTCGCACCCGCCGCCGGGACGAGCTCGTCGATCCACGTGACGCTCGGCCCGCAGGACGACTCGCCCGACGGGGCGCAGCCTGACGTCTTCACGTACGCCGGGCAGCGCTGCGTCGACGCGGCGCCGTGAGCAAGCCGAGGGTCAGCCGCGGACGGCGGACCGCCGGCGGTGCAAGCCCAGCCCGGCAGCCGTCGTGAGCAGCAGCGCGAGCGCCGCGAGCACGGCGGCGGAGGGCACCGAGGAGCCGTCGCTGCGGCCCGAGGCGGCGCGCGTCGCCGGGCTCACCGAGTCGGGCGCGACGCCCGGCTTCTGCTGGGCTCCCGCCCCCTTGCCGGAGGGCAGCACCGAGGAGCCGGTGCCCCCACCCGCCAAGGACGTCGGGTCCACGGACGCCTGGCCGTAGACGGACCGGACCCTGGCCGGCTGGCCGGCGTACCCGGCAGGCACGACGATCCGGTACGCGCCGCGGCCGTAGCTCGCCGCGATGAGCTCGCGCGGGTTGCGGGGGCTGCGGTTGATGCGGAACACCGGGGCGTTGGGCAGGCCCTTGCCGAGCACCTGGAAGTGCCGGCCGTTGACGTCGCCGATGTAGACGCCGAGGTCGGTCGCGACGACGAGGCCGCCGTTGAAGACGATCGCGTCCTCCGCCCCGATGTCGGGGAGGTTCCCGGAGATGTCGTGGAACGTGGCACCGGCGTCGGTGGACTTGTACACGTGCCCGCGGCCGATCCGGCTCACGCTGTCACCGAGCGAGCCCGGCGGGATCCACTTGCGGCCGTACCCGCCGAGCGTCACGTAGATCGTGCGGTCGTTGTACGGGTCGATCCGGACCGAGTTGATGTACCGCTTCGGCAGGCCCTTCGCCTTCGCGATGTGCCAGCCGTTCGCCGTACCCGCCTTGGGGTCCTTGGCGCCGTCGACGTTCGTGGCGATGCCGCTGTTGAACGGCGTGCCGCCGGTGACGATGTCGCAGAAGCCGCAGTAGCCGACGTAGGTCGCGTCACCGCGGGTGTCGACGGCCGACATCTGGTTGCTGATCTCCGAGCCCAGCGGGTCGCCCACGACGGGGAGCGCCCCGGTCGGCCCGCGGCCGGCGGTGGCGACACCCGGGTGCTGCTGGGTGCCGAGGTCGAAGACCTTGACCCAGTCGCTGTCGTTGTTGGGCGAGCCCTTCGGCGCGTTGATGTCCGGCGTCTCGAAGTTGGTGTTGCCCTGGGTCGCCTTGCCCTTGAGGCTCTCGACGATCTCGCGGCCACCGGTCACGAGGTGCTTGCTGTTCGTGATGTCCAGCACGAACGGCGTGGAGAACAGGGCGTTGGACAGGCCCGGGTCCACGTCGCTCCAGGACTTCCCGCCGTTGATCGAGATGCTGATGTCGCCCCCGACGTACTCCTCGTACATGACGTTGGAGTTGTCCGGGTCGATCGCGACGAAGAAGCCGTCGCCGCCCATCGCCATGATCTGCTTGCCCTCGGGCGTGATCACGGCGGAGCCGTTGTCCTGCAGCCCCATGAGGGCGGTGCCGTCGGCGGACAGGCCGGCGTCGTACGGCAGCAGCGTGTGCAGGCCGGTGTTGATGCCGCGACCCCAGCCGGCGTTGGTGAGCTGACCGCCCTTGGCGAGGGTCTGCTTGTACGCGCCGCCGTCGTTGCCGGCGAGCAGCGTCACGCCACCGCCCGGCTGCGGGACGAACAGGCCCGCGTGCTGGTCCGGGTGCGTCGTGGACCCCTGGTTCGCAGTGGGGTTGGTCGCTCCGGGGTTGTTCGGGTCGAGCGACACCGCCGCCGTGAGCGGGCACGGGCCGTCGGTGGCTCCGGTCAGCGCGCCGGCGTTGAGGCCGCCGCAGCTGGAGCCCGCGAAGTACTTGCCGACGACGTGGTAGCTGCCCGAGTTCGGCACCGGAAGGATCGCCGCGGAGCCGGTCCAGACCTCCTCGAGGCCGAAGGCGATGCGGGCCGGCGTACCGGTCTCGTCCTGGGTGGTCGGGTCGACCTGGACCCACTCGTTGTACCAGGACTGCACGCCCGGGGCGTACGTCGCGGCGTTGGCCCCGGTGAGCGCGGTGCCGCTGCCCGGAGCGGCGAGCTGCTGGGCGTCGGCGAGCTTGGTCCAGGTCAGGCCGAAGTCCTTCGAGCCGTAGAGCCCGTTGAAGACGGTGTTGCCGGGGACCTTGCCGCTCGGCTCGGGCAGGTCGAACAGGCTCGCGGCGTGGTTGAACTTCTGCGCGTCCTGCACGAGGGCGTACACGTAGCCGTGGTCCTGCAGCGGCCCGGTCGCGCCGCCGAGAGCCACCCGGCCGACGACGTCGTTCGTCGCGAAGCCGGTGCCGACGCCGGTCGGGACGTTGTTCCGACCCGGGTTCGTCAGGTAGCGGAAGGTCCGCGGCTTGCCGGTGCTGGAGTAGTAGAGGCCGTTCTGCGGCGACTGCGGCTTGCCGACGGCGTTGAGCTTGCCGCCCGCGCGCCAGCCGACGGCCGCGAGGACCGCACCGCCGGCGTTGCCGTGGCCCGCCGGGCGCACGAGCACGTCGGTGACCATGTTGGCGAAGTAGCAGACCGGGCTCGTGACCGAGGTGCACGTGGTCGGCAGCACGACGTTGACGAACGACCGCCCGAAGTCCGTCGAGCGGTACAGGCCCTTCGAGGTCGCGGCGTACACGACCGCCGGCTTGGCCGCGTCGTGGTCGAGGTTGAAGGTGAGCGCGCCCGACGGCACGCCGGAGCTCCGCGTCCAGCGGCCGTTGCCGGTGGACCAGTAGACGCCGAGGCCCGAGAACGAGCTGCCGCCGTACGCCGGGTCGCCGGTGCCGACGACGATCGTCCGGCTCGTGCGGTTGCGGAGGACCTCGACGGCGCCGGTGATCTGGGTCGGCAGGCTGTCGGCGATCGAGTGCCAGGAGGCGCCGGCGTTCGTGGTCTCCCACACGCCGCCGTTCGCGACGGCCGCGTAGAACGTCTTCGGAGCCGCCGGGTCGTAGGCGAAGTCCTCGATGCGGCCGGAGAGCTGGTGCAGGCCGGTGCTGTTGGTGCGGTCGTAGCCGTCCACGTCGCTGTTGAGCGCGCCGGTGCCCATGGCGATCCAGCCGGGGGCCGCCTTGGCGGCGGACAGCATCGCCTGGTGCTGCGCCACGGCGGCGGCGTACGCACCAGAGGAGTACGGCAGCCCGCTGGTCTGGCGCATGGCCAGCTGGGCGTTCGCGGCCATCACCTCGCGCATCGGCTCGGGCCGCAGCGTGGGGACGCACTGCGACCGGGCGCCGGCCGCGAAGTCGGTGAGCGCGACGTCCTTCTCGCGCACGGTGCCGGCGGGGCAGCCGGCGCTCGCGGCGACGACCTGAGCCGGTACGGCGGACCCCAGCGACAGGGCCGCGACGGCGCCGAGCGCGGCCAGAGGCGGGAGGAGGCGACGAGCGCGCATGCGATGCCTTTCGAGGGGGCCGGCAGGCGCGCGCGGGATCGCCGCGGGCACCTGGGTCTTCGTCGGAGCAACGAGCCAGGAGGTGAAGGAGTGACGCCTGGCGTCACCCGCACGGGCGACAACCGGAGTGCGATGGGTCACACTAGGCGCCTGCCCGCCGAGCAGGAGAACCCCCCGGCGCGGCGAACACCACCTGACCATCACTGCTCTGCGCTGCCGCGGTCACCCCGCCGGTGCGAGGACGAAGCCGGGCAACCCCGGCAAGGAGGTTCCCCCCGTGGCCATCGTGCAGCCCGAGGCCGTGCCCACCGAGTCCGGGTGGCGCCACCGACTCGAGGCGCTCCAGGAGCGCTACACGTCCTGGAAGCGCGGCCGCGCCGCGCGCGGACGGTCCGGCCCGGGCAAGATGGTCATCGGTCTGGTGGCGAGCCTCGTCGTCCTCCTCGCGATCGCCGGCCTCACGCTCAGCGCGCTGTTCGCCTCCCCCGGCGGGACGACCGTCACGCTCGGTGACGTGGCACAGCTCGCCTCCGGCGACCGCATCGAGAAGGCCACCCTGCTCGACCAGGACGACGTGGTCGTGCTGAAGCTGCGCTCGGTCGACGAGGCCAAGGCGCTGCAGCAGGCCGAGGCCGGCGTCGTCCCGCCCGGCCAGGTCGCGCCGCGCTCGTTCCCGCCCGTGCACGTCGAGGGCGTCACCGACTTCGCAGCCACCGTGCACGCCAGCATCCCGAGCAACGGCGCCGCCACCGCCCGGCTCTCCGAGGCGCTCACCGCCGCCGGTGCGAAGTGGACCGTGGACCCCCAGCACGGCCAGGCCAAGGCCCGCTTCATCAGCATGTTCCTGCTGCCGGTCCTCATCCTCGCCAACATCTTCGCCCTGCTGTTCGCCGGGAAGGGCAGCGGCGGCGCGATCGGTGACGTCACGAACTTCGGCCGCGTCGACGACAGCGCCCGCACCGGTGGCTCGCACGTGACCTTCGCCGACGTCGGCGGCGCCGACGAGGCGGTGGTCGAGCTCGCCGAGGTGCGCGACTACCTGCGCGACCCCGCCAAGTACAAGGCGCTCGGCGCCGCGCCGCCCAAGGGCGTGCTGCTGTTCGGCCCTCCCGGGACCGGCAAGACGCTGCTCGCCCGCGCGGTGGCCGGCGAGGCCGGCGTGCCCTTCTTCAGCGTCGCCGGCGCCGAGTTCGTCGAGTCGCTGGTCGGCGTCGGCGCGGCCCGCATCCGCGACCTCTTCAAGCGGGTCAACGCGGTGGCCCCGGCCATCGTCTTCATCGACGAGCTGGACGCCGCCGGCCGCAAGCGCGGCTCCGGCGGCGGTGGCGGCGGCACCGACGAGCGCGAGCAGACCCTCAACCAGCTGCTCGTCGAGATGGACGGCTTCGACGTCTCGACCGGCGTCGTGGTCATCGCCGCGACCAACCGCCCCGACATCCTCGACCCGGCGCTCATGCGCCCGGGCCGCTTCGACCGGCACATCACCGTCGAGCGCCCGGACGCCGAGGGCCGCGAGCGGATCCTCGCCATCCACGCCCACAAGAAGCCGCTGGCGCCCGACGTCGACCTGGCCCGCCTCGCGGACCGCTGCCCCGGCTTCACCGGCGCCGACCTCGCGTCGGTCGTCAACGAGGCCGCGCTGCTGACGATCCGCCAGCACGGCTCGATGATCCACCAGAAGGAGCTCGAGGAGGCGGTCGTCCGTGTCCTCGAGGGCCCGCAGCGCCGCGGTCGCGTGCTGCTCCCCGAGGAGCGGCAGCGCGCGGCGTACCACGAGATCGGCCACGTCGTCGTGGCGGCCACGCTCGGCCGGCACGAGGACATCCACCGCGTCACCGTGCTGAGCCGCGGGCGCAACATCGCCGCCGCGACCTTCGGCGACAGCGAGGCGACCCTGCTCACCCGCAGCAGCCTGCACAACCAGCTCGTGGCCACCCTCGGCGGCATCGCGGCGGAGGAGCTCGCGCTCGGCGAGGGCTCCACCGGCGCGGAGCAGGACCTCGAGCACGCCACCGACCTGGCCCGCGACATGGTCACCCGGTACGGCATGAGCGACGTCGTCGGCCCGGTCCGGCTGCAGGTGAAGGCCGGCGAGGGCTTCCTCGGCAACGACACCGAGCTGGTCGAGCTGTCCGACCAGACCCAGCGCGAGGTCGAGGGCGCGATCCGCTCGCTCGTCGAGCAGGCCCGCGCCGAGGCCAGGGCGATCCTCGTCGCGCACCGCGAGGAGCTCGACACCCTCGCCGGCCGCCTCGACGCCGAGGAGACCCTCGAGGGCGAGGTCCTCGAGCAGGCCCTCGCGCCCCTCATGAAGAAGATCACCGAGCCCGCCCCGGCGGCTGCCCGCCGTACGGCGGCGCCTCGGCGCACCACGGGCGCGAACGGGCGGGCCAAGGCCGGCGCGAGCCGCGCGAAGGGCTGATCGTGCCGCTGGGACGCACCCGGGCAGCGCTCCTCACCGGCGCGCTGCTCGTCACGACGCTGCCCTTGACGGCGTCCGCGGTCGCCCCGCACCTCACCTGCGGGCCGAAGCAGGTCGGCCGCTGGGAGACCGTTCCCGTCCGCCCGTTCCAGCCCGTGTCGGGGATCGCCAGCACGGACGCCGTCACGACGTACACGGTGGACCGGGCGCGGCCACAGGACGTCGCCGTGACCAACGGCGTCCGGGTGCAGGTCTCGCACAGCAACGGGTGCGACTGGCAGAACGCCGTCGCGCTCGACCAGTTCCCCCTGCTCACCGACGCCTCGATCGTGTCGGTGGGGCTGCTGCAGGGCACGGCGCTCGCCGCCGTGCGGCAGGGCACCAGCGCGCACGTGCTCCGGTACGACGGGACGTCCTGGACCCAGTCCGACAGCGGGCTGCCGCCGCTCGGCACGCCCCGGCTGCTGCGGGCCGCGACCGACGGCCGGACGGCCTACCTCACGGTCAGCCCGACCTCCACGGGCGGCAGCGACGACGGCAGCCCGGGCACGCCCGTCCCGCTGCCCACGCTGCCGACGCTGCCCCCGCCGGTGGGCAACCCGACCGGCACGCCGACCGGGTTCCTCTACGCCACGACCGACGGCGGCGCGACGTGGTCGCTGCGCACCGGGGCGGGCGACCTGCCCGGCGGCGGCACCGGCTTCAGCTCCCTCGAGGTCGACCCGCGCAACGCCAACTGGCTCTACGGCATCGTCAACGGCAAGCTCCTCACGTCCAAGGACGGCGGCGCCAGCTTCACCGCCGTCGAGGGCTCCGGCTACACGGCGATGGTCCCGCTGTTCTACGGCGCGCTGGTGGCCTTCGACGGCGCCGGACACGGGATGTTCGTGTTCGGGGGCAAGGTCCTGTCCACCTTCCCGGCGCCGAAGGGCATCACCTCGGCCGCGGGCCGCGCGGGCGACAGCATGGTGATGGTCGAGAGCAGCGGCGTCCTGCGGATGGTCGGGGCGTACGGGCAGGCCGGGTTCGCGACGCCCTCGCCGCACCCCGCGCGGCGCGGCTCGCTGCTCGGGGACAACGGCGTGCAGTCCAGCTTCCACGCGATCTCCGGGCACTCGCTGCTGCGCTTCGTCGACCCGGTGGCGCGCACCGTCGGGCAGCCGCCGCCGCTCGCCGCCGGCGACCGCTCCGTGACGCCGCCGGTCCCCGGCACGGTCCAGCCGGGCACCAAGGACGTGACGCTGCTGCTCGGCCAGAGCGCGACCGAGGACTTCACCCTCGACCTGCCCAAGAACCCGACGCCGCTCGACCTGTTCTTCCTCGTCGACGTGTCCACGTCGATGTCGACGTACATCGAGAACCTCAAGAAGAACATCCACAAGGTCGTGGACAGCCTCACGGCGGCGCACATCAGCCTCCGCGTCGGTGTCGGCACCCTGGGCACCGGTCCGGCGGAGGGCGAGGCGCCGTACCCGGACAGCTACGTCTACCCGCCGACCGCGGACGCCAACGGGCACGTCACCCCCGGGCCGACGTACCGCAAGCCGCGGATCTACTCGCTCATCCGCCCGATCGGCTCCGTCGGCAACGGCCTGAACAAGGCGATCAACAGCATCCAGCTCGAGACCGACCCGCCGGTCGACGCCACCCACTCCGGCACCTTCCACGAGGGCCAGCTGCTCGCGCTCGAGCAGATGGTCACCGGCAAGGGCGTCCAGAGCGAGCAGGACGTCGCCGCCCACAGCAACTACTACTCCGCGGTCGCGCCCGGGCAGGACGCGCAGTGGCGCGGGAACCCCGACGTCCGCCGCATCGTGGTCATCGCGAGCGACGAGGCGTTCGACGTCCCCTACGGCACGCCGCAGAAGCCGGGCTCGACCGTCAAGTCGCCGCGGCTCGACTTCACCCGCACGCTGAAGATCCTCAACGACGCGCGCGTCGGGGTGTTCGGCATCACCGCCGGCTCGGACGACTCCCTCCCGGACATGGAGACGCTGGCACGCGGCACGCACACCCTCGCCCCGCCTGGCGGCGTGTCGTGCGGCGGTGTGGGCGAGGACGAGGAGCTCCTCAAGCAGGGCGCGCCCCTCGTCTGCTCCAAGGAGCCCGACAACAGCGACTACAGCGCCGTCATCGGGCGGGTGCTGGCCCAGCTCAGCGACCGCCAGGACGTGCACCTGGTGGCACCCACGGCGACGCCGGTGCTGCGCCGCCTCGACGAGAGCTCCCTCGCCGGGCTGGACGTGAAGCGGCCCAACGTCGCCCGCTTCAGCGTCACCGTGAGCTGCGCCAACGTCGAGCCCGGGACGTACGAGCAGGACGTCTTCGCGATGCTCCGCTCGTACAAGGTCGGCACCGGCCGGCTGTTCGTGACGTGCGTGGCGCCGCAGGCGGCGGTGCCGCCCGTCCCGGTCCCGCCGCTGTACAAGCCGCCCATCGCGCCGGCCGTCCAGCCGCCCGTGCCGCCGCCCGCTCCCCCGCCGGCCGCCCAGCCGCAGCCCCAGCCGAACCCGAACATCAACCCGCTGACCGCCGGCGTGACCCAGGAGCAGCAGGAGCTCCAGGTCGCGCTCGCCCTGCAGGAGCTCGCCGACGAGCAGGACGAGGGCGAGGGCGTCGAGCAGCTCGCGATGGTCGACCGGCGCAAGCAGGAGCAGGTGCAGGCGCTGGGCGTGCTCGCGTTCGCCATGACCGTCTGCGCGGGGCTGGGCCTGTCCCGCCTGCGCACGCGCCCGGAGGTCGCTGTCCGCCGCGCTCGGTAACCTGGCGATCATGACGGACGCGGGGCGGGTGTACGGCGGTCGGTCGGAGCGCGAGCGGCGCGCCGACCGGCGCGCACGCCTGCTCGCCGCGGGGCTCGACCTGTTCGGCACCGAGGGCTGGACGGCCACCACCATCGAGAAGATCTGCACCTCGGCCGGGGTGGCCACCCGCTCGTTCTACGAGGAGTTCTCCAGCCGGGAGGCCCTGCTGCTGGCCGTGTTCGAGGACGTCCTCAGCGGCGTCGTCAGCGAGGTCCGGCCGCGGGTCGTCGTGGGCGGCGGGGTCGAGCAGCAGGTGCGCGCCGGCCTCTCCGGGTACGTCGAGCACCTGACCGCCGACCCGCGCCGGGCCCGGGTGGTGCACCACGAGATCCGGGTCGCGGGCAGCCTCGAGGACCGCCGCCAGGCCGCCGTGGTGCGCTTCGCCGACCTCATCTCGCAGGTCGCGCAGCTGCCGGACACCCCGCAGACCCGGACCATCGGCATCGCTCTGGCCGGCGCGGTGAGCGAGGTGCTCGTCGACTGGGTCGCGCAGCCCGAGCCCCGGCCCGAGACCGGTCCGCTCGTCGAGGTGCTCGTCGACCTGTTCCTGGCAGCACTGCCCCACTAGGTTGCCTCCCGTGACCGCAGCCGCAGGAGCAGACCCGGCCGTCGTCGGCCCGTACCTCGCGGAGGCGCTGGGCGACCCCGCGTGGACCGCCCCGACCGTCACCCTCATCGCGGGTGGCAAGAGCAACCTCACGTACCGCGTCGACTCCCCCGCGGGGTCCGTCGTGCTGCGCCGTCCCCCGCTCGGGCACGTGCTCCCCACGGCCCACGACATGGCCCGCGAGCACCGGGTGATGTCCGCCCTGGCGGGGACCGCCGTACCGGTGCCGCGCATGCGGCACTTCTGCAGCGACGCCGAGGTGCTGGGGCAGCCGTTCTACGTCATGGACCTCGTCGAGGGGCACATCATCCGGCAGGTGTTCCCCGAGGGGTACGCGTCCACCGACGCCGAGCGGCGGCAGGTCTGCGAGCGGCTGGTCGACGTGCTCGGTGCGCTGCACCAGGTGGACCCGGCCGACGTCGGGCTGTCCGACTTCGGGCGGCCGGACGGGTACCTGGCGCGCCAGGTCGCGCGGTGGAGCAAGCAGTGGGACGCCTCCCGCCTCGACGGGATGGAGGCGCTCGACGAGCTCGCGGCGTCGCTGACCGCGGCGCTGCCGCAGACCCAGCGGCACACGGTGGTGCACGGGGACTACCGCCTCGACAACACGGTGCTCGACCCGGAGGACGTCGGCCGGGTGCTGGCGGTCCTCGACTGGGAGATGTCCACGCTGGGCGACCCGCTGGCCGACCTCGGCGTGCTGCTCGTCTACTGGAACCAGGCCGACGACACCGGCGCGCGGCAGGGCGGGCTCGTCGTGCCCAGCGTCACCGCGCAGCCGGGGATGCTCACCCGCGCGGAGGTCGCCGAGCGGTACGCGAAGGCGTCCGGGCTCGACCTCGAGCCGCTGCCCTGGTACCTCGCGTTCGGCTTCTTCAAGCTGGCGGTCGTGTGCGCCGGCATCGCGATGCGCTCGAAGGGCGGCGCGATGGTGGGCGAGGGCTTCGAGGGCTTCGAGGCCGTCGTACCGACCCTCGTGGAGCTGGGGCGGTCGACGCTCAGCGAGCGGACGCTCTCCTGACCCGCCAGGCCCAGCGCACGAGCGGCAGCTGGAGCGGCAGCCGGCCGTAGAGCAGCGCCTGGTCGCGGACGCCCTCCGCGTCGCGGGCCATCTTGACGTTGGCCGGGAACACGCCGATGAACAGCGCGGTCGCCGCGAGCGCGCCACGGCGCCGGGTGCGCGGGTTCGCGACCGCCGCGGCCACCGCCAGCTCGGCCGCACCGCTCCCCCACGTCCAGGCGCGGGCCGGGCCCGGCAGCGTCGCGGGCACCATCCGGTCGTAGAACCGCGGGTGCGTGAAGTGCGTGGCCCCTGCCCCCGCGAGGAGACCTGCCAGCAGGTACGGCGACACCCGGCTCATGCCTGCACCCTAGGGTCTGCGGTCATGACGGTGGAGCCCGGGACGTACCAGCACTGGAAGGGGCCGCAGTACCTCGTGCTGGGGCTGGGCCACGACGCGAACGACGAGGCGCGGACCGCCGTGGTCTACCTGCCGCTGTACCCGGTGGACGGACCGCCGTTCGCGGTCCGCACCCTCGAGGACTTCACCGCCTGGGTCGACCCCGCGACGGGCGCCACGACGCCGGAGGGCGAGGGAGTCCCCCGCTTCCGCCGGATCAGCTGATGCGCAGGGCGGTGAGGATGCCGTCGCGGATCGGGACGATGCTGGACACGAAGCAGGGGTCCTCGGCGACCAGCCGGTTGTGCTCGACGATGCTCGCCGTCCAGCCGTTGGCCCGGCCCTCGCGCTCGGTGCCGTCGGCGACCCGGCCGTCCCAGATGGTGTTGTCGCACAGGTAGAGGCCGCCGACGCGGACCCGCTCGCGGGCCGCCCGCCAGCAGTCGGGGTAGCCGTCCTTGTCCACGTCGCAGTAGACGACGTCGAACTCGCCCTCCTCCTGCGCGAACCCGGTCAGCGCGTCCCCCACCCGGTAGCTGACGCGGTCCCACAGCCCGGCCCGCGTGAGGTACTCCTCCGCGCGCACCGCGTTGTCGGCGTCCCCCTCGGTGCACACGACGCTGCCGGTGGGCCCGACGGCCCGCGCGAACCAGTACGCCGAGTACCCGTAGCCGGAGCCGAGCTCCATGACGCGCTGCGCCCCGATCGCCCGGGCGGCGAGCTCGAGGTAGCGGCCACTGGCCCGCCCCACGATGGGGAACCCGTGCTCGGCAGCCCGCGCCTCCATGTCGGCGAGCACCGCGTCGCCGTGCTCGGTCTCGGCCCGCTGCGTGAGGTACTGCTCGACGTCGTCGCTCATCCACCGGCTCATGCCCCCGACGCTAGACCGGCTGCGCGCACGGCAAAACCGCACGACCTCGTCGGTGGTCTCGCGTAGCGTCGAACGCCCATGACTGCGACCCAGCTGGACGCCGAGCAGGCCGCCGCGAGCCCCACGAGGGCGGCGGCGCGGCAGCCTGCGCCCTCGCGCCAGCTGCGCTGGGACCGGCTCCGCGGGCGCACCGCCTGGTGGGCACTGGCGGCCGCCGCGCTCGCGGCCCTCGGCGAGACCGGCGGCACCGTCGTCGCCGGGCGGCTGGCCGAGCACGCCACCGGCGCCCTCGTGGTGGCGCTCGCAACGTGCCTCGTGGGCGGCGCGACGCTGGACACCGTCGGGCGCACCGCCTGGGCCGGGGTGGTCGACCGGGCGGAGGGCCGGCTGCGGGCCGACCTGCTCGCCGCGGCGCTGGCGCAGCCGCTCGCGGTGCTCTCCGAGACCGCCGTCGGCGAGGTCCTCGACCGGGTGGACGACGACACCCACGAGCTCGGGACGATGCTGCGCCGGATGGTCTGGGACCTCGGCCGCACCCTGCTGCGCGCCGGTCCGATGTGGGTGGTCGCCGGCCTGACCTGGTGGCCGGCCTGGCTGCTGTTCCCGGTGGTGGGGGCGACCGCGGTCGCCGCCGCGCGGCCGCTCGCCGCCGAGATCGCCCGCCGCAAGGTCGCCGAGGAGGTCGCCTGGACCGACCACTCCGCCGCGATGGAGGAGGGCGTCGCCGCCCGCGACGACCTGCGCTCCAGCCTCGGTCAGGCCTTCCTGGTACGGCGGATCGCCGAGCTCTCCGCGGTGGTGCACGCACGCGTCACGGCGACCAGCCGCTCCGCGACCGCGCTGAGCCGACGGGTGGGCGTGCTGCTGCACGGGCTGCTCGCCGGGAGCGCCGTCGCCGGCATCGCGCTGGTGGCCGACGGCCGGATGTCGACCGCGGCCCTCGTCACG
>DATJGA010000075.1:0-6099 GCA_035495395.1 Mycobacteriales bacterium
AAGCGCAGGAAGGGGCGGCGGCCGAGGGTGCCGTGGTCGCGGATGGCGCCGCGGAGCGCGGGGTGCGCGGCCTCGAGCGCGTCGAGCACGGAGCGCTGCGTCACCGCGCCGTCCACGCGCACGGTGACCTCGCCGTCCACCCGGGCGAGCGCCTTGAGGTGGGCCGGCAGCACGACGCGGATCACGGCAGGACCTGCGCCTCCACCGAGCAGACCGGCGGGAGGTCGCGCGCGATCGCGGTCCAGCTGTCGCCCGCGTCCGCGGAGGCGTAGACGTCACCGCCCGACGTACCGAAGTAGACGCCGCACGGGTCGAGGGAGTCGACCGACATCGCGTCGCGCAGCACGTTGACGTAGCAGTGCTCCTGCGGCAGCCCCTTCGTGAGCGGCTCCCACTCGTCGCCGCCGGTGCGGCTGCGGTAGACCCGCAGCTTGCCGTCCATGACGAAGTGGTGGTGGTCGCTGGTGATCGGGACGACGTAGATGGTGTCGGGCTCGTGGGCGTGCACGTCGATCGGGAAGCCGAAGTCGGTGGGCAGGTTGCCGCTGACCTCGCGCCAGGTCGCACCCGCGTCGTCGGTGCGCATGACGTCCCAGTGCTTCTGCATGAACAGCGTGTCGGGGCGGTCCGGGTGCTGCGCGATGCGGTGCACGCAGTGCCCCACCTCGGCGTCCGGGTCGGGGATCTGGTCGGACCGCAACCCCTTGTTGATCGGGATCCAGCTCTTGCCGGCGTCGTCGGAGCGGAAGGCGCCGGCGGCCGAGATGGCGGCGTACAGGCGCTGGTCGTCCCTGGCGTCGACGATCAGCGTGTGCAGGCACAGGCCGCCCGCGCCCGGTCCCCAGCTCGGCCCCGTGGGGTGCTGGCGCAGGGCCGGCAGCTCGGTCCAGCTGACCCCGCCGTCCCGGGTCTCGAACAGGGCGGCGTCCTCGACCCCGGCGTACACGTGGTCCGGATCGGTGCGCGAGGGCTCGAGGTGCCAGACCCGCTTGAACTCCCAGGGCCGCGGCGTCCCGTCGTAGTACTGGTGCGGCCCGGTCTCGCCGAGGTAGGAGAAGTCGTTGCCGACCGTCTCCCAGGTCGCGCCGCCGTCGTCGGAGCGCTGCACGACCTGGCCGTGCCAGTCCGTCGACTGCGACGCCCAGATCCGGTTCGGGTCGGCCGGGCTGCCCTTGAGGTGGTACACCTCCCAGCCCGGGAAGTGCGGCCCCGTCACCGTCCAGTCCTTGCGCGTCCCGTCAGCAGTGAGGACGAAGGCGCCCTTGCGCGTGCCCACCAGCACCCGAACTCCAGTCATGCCGCCGATCCTGTCGAGCGGCACGGAGGCGGGTCAAGGCATCAGCCGGTGGCCTTCGCGAGAGCCGCCTGTGCCTGCGCGACCGTCGAGCCGTGCGCGCAGTCGGCGCCGAGCTCGCCGCCCTGGCCCCCGCCCGCGTACGTGCGGGTGAACTGCGCCAGCCGCACGTCGGTCGGGTCGGTGACGGCCAGCTGCGCGCCCCAGGCGGTGACCTCGACCGGGCTGGTCTGCCCCGGGTACGGCGAGACGAGCACGTAGTCGGGCCGGATCCCGGCCAGCTGCTGGAGCTGGGCCACGCCGGCGGCGGGCAGCGAGGGCTGGTAGGTCACCCAGACCGCGCCGTGCTCGAGGGAGTGCACGGCGAACTCGTCGACGACCGGCTCGGTGTAGACGGCGCAGGCCATCCAGCCGTAGACGTCGAACGCGCGCGGCGGCCAGTGCGGACCGCCCACCGGCGGGTGGGTGGGGTAGTCCACGCGCTTCGTGACGTGCTTGTGCGACAAGCCCGTGGTGAGCACGACACCGGCGATGCCGGACGTCGGCGTGGGGGTCGCCGTACCGGATCCGCTGCTGCTGCACGCGGCGACCAGCAGCACCAGGGACCAGGCCGCCGTCCGTCTCACGCTGCTCCTCCGTGCCCTGTTGCGGGGTCCCTCGCCGGCGATCACCAGCCCGGAGCATAGGTCTACGGTGAGGTCGTCGATGACGGTCACCGATGAGCGACGAGCCACAGGAGCGCACATGGCCGGCAAGGGTGAGACGTACGCACGCAGCGACGGCAAGTTCGCCTTCCGCCTCAAGGCGGGCAACGGCGAGACGGTGGCGACCGACGGCGGTCAGGGCTACGAGGCGCGCTCCGACGCGACGTCGACGCTCACGAAGCTGATGAAGGGCACGTACGACGTGCACGAGGTCTTCGAGCGCAGCGGCGGCACCTACGCCTTCCGCATCAAGGCCTCCAACGGGCAGGTCGTCGCGACCGACGGCGGCGAGGGCTACGCCACCGCCGACAACGCCGACATCACCGCGAAGAAGATCAACGCCGGCGAGTACGACGGCCCGGTCTCCGACCTCTGATCAGCGGCGGCGCTTCTTCGCCGTACCGAAGATCGACCGGCTGATCTCACGGCCGGCGGCGGACGCGGCGGACCGGGCGAAGGAGCGGAACACGCTCGAGCCGAGCACGCCGGCCACGACCCCGCCGACCCCGGCGGCGACAGCCCCACCGGACTCGTGCTTCGCCGGCTTCGGCGCCTCCTCCTGGGCAGGCGGCGCGACCCTGGCGAGCAGCTTCTCGTAGGCCGACTCGCGGTCGACGGCCGTGCCGTACTTGCCCAGCAGCGGCGAGCCGTTGACCAGCGACGTCTGCTGCGCCGGGTCGAGCTGCGCCATGAGGGAAGCGGGTGGTCGCATCCGGGTCCACGCGACGGGCGTCGGCGCGCCGCGCTCGGACAGGATCGTCACCACCGCCTCGCCGATGCCCAGGCTGGTGAGCAGCTCGCCGAGGTCGTCGTACACGTCGCTGGTGGGGAACGTGCTGACGGTGGCCTTGAGGGCCTTGGCGTCGTCGGGGGTGAACGCGCGCAGCGCGTGCTGCACCCGGTTGCCGAGCTGGGCGAGCACGCCGGACGGCACGTCCTTGGGCGTCTGGGTGACGAAGAAGACGCCGACGCCCTTGGAGCGGATGAGCCGCACGGTCTGCTCGACGGCGTCGAGGAACGCCTTGCTCGCGCCGTCGAAGAGCAGGTGCGCCTCGTCGAAGAAGAAGACGAGCTTGGGCTTGTCGACGTCGCCCATCTCGGGGAGGTCGTGGAACAGGTCGGCCAGCAGCCACATGAGGAAGGTCGAGAACAGCTGCGGTCGCTCCTGCAGGCCCTGCAGCTCCATGACCGACAGCAGCCCCTTGCCGTCGGACGTGGTGCGCATCAGGTCGTGGCTGTCGAACTCGGGCTCGCCGAAGAACACGTCGCCGCCGTTGTCCTCCAGCCCGATGAGCTCGCGCAGGATCACCCCGGCCGTGGCGCCGGACAGGCCGCCGAGCCCCTCGAGGTCGACCTTGCCCTCGTCGCTGGTGAGGTGCGTGATGACGGCGCGCAGGTCCTTGAGGTCGAGCAGCGGGAGGCCGGCCTTGTCGGCGAAGTGGAAGACCAGCCCGAGGCTGCTCTCCTGCGTCTCGTTCAACCCCAGCACCTTGCTGAGCAGCAGCGGCCCGAACGACGTCATGGTCGCCCGCACGGGTACGCCGGTGCCGCCCTGGCCGCCGAGGTTGAGGAACTCGACGGGGAAGCCGCGGGCCTGCCAGTCGGTGCCGGTCTCCGTGGCGCGCGCGGTGATGCGGTCGTTGGACTGCCCCGGGGCGGCCATCCCGCTCACGTCGCCCTTGATGTCCGCCAGGAACACGGGCACGCCGGCGTCGCTGAGCTGCTCGGCGATCAGCTGCAGGGTCTTCGTCTTGCCGGTGCCGGTCGCGCCGGCCACGAGGCCGTGCCGGTTGAGCATCGACAGCGGCATCCGGATCCGCGCGTCCGGGTGCGACGTGCCCTCCAGCACGAGCGCGCCGAGCTCGAGTGCGGGCCCCTGGAACGCGTAGGCCTTGGCGATCTCTTCCGCGACGTCGGTCATGAGCGGACCCTACGGGCGCCCGTCGGCACCATCCAGGCCGGACCGCCGCTCAGGAGCTCAGGAACGGCAGCAGGCGCCTCTCGAGCTCCGGGGAGATCTCCCGCGCGAAGCGGGCGGTGAGGTGGTGCGTGTCGCGGAAGACGATGGCGCCGTGCGGGCTGATCACCGAGCACGGATCGGCGGGGCAGACCACCCGGGACATGTCGACGTAGTTCGCCAGCCCCTCCGCGCTCAGCACCTGCTGCTCCGCCGCGTACAGGGCCGGCCCGATGCGCCTGGACCTGGAGAAGCTGCAGTCCTGCGGCGCGTCGAGGTGCTTGGACAGGCACGCGGGGACGTCCTTGCCGGGGCTGGGGATCTCGCGCAGCAGCACGACGCGGTGCGCCGACTCGGCGAGGGTCTTGACCGTCTCGCTCGACCCCTGGGCCCAGAGCGCTGCCGCGGCGCTGCCGCCGGGCTGGTCGCCGTTGCCGTCGGTGATCCAGCCGGAGTAGGAGTACCGGGAGCCCACGACGACGAGGTCCACGTGCGGCAGCGCGGCCACTCGGCTCAGCACGTTGGTGCGCCAGGTGCTGCACTCGGTGAAGACCTTGTTGATGGTCGGGTTGAACTCCTTGATGTCGGCGGCAGCGCACGCCGCCCGCGCCCAGAACCAGAGCTGCCAGTGGCGGCGCTTCGCGATCGCCTCCATGGCGGGGAACCAGTGGGCCGCGTGGGAGTCACCGACGAGCACGACGACGCGGTCGCCGCTCTTGTCGCCGAACACGCAGCTCGGGTCGGCGTCCGAGCCGTGCTCGAGGTAGCAGGCCTTGGGCAGGCCCTTGTCCGCGCGGGCCGCGGAGACCGTCTGCGTCCCCCCGGCGACGAGCAGGGAGTGCTGCACCGACCCGCGGAGCAGGAGCTGCGAGCCGCCCACGGACGTCACGAGCAGCGCCGCCGCGAGCGCGAAGGTGAGCGGGCGCGAGGCGCTCAGCACGCGGGAGGTGCGGGTGGGCTGCTCGACGTACCGGTAGGTCAGGGCGGCCAGGCCGAAGGACACCAGGACCGCGGCGACGGCCACGAGGGGGCGGGGGGCCGTCGAGGTCTCGACACCCGGGTCGACGGTGGGCGAGCCCCACGCGATCCGCGCCAGCACCAGGCACGGCCAGTGCCAGAGGTACCAGCCGTAGGAGATCTTGCCGATGTAGGTCATCGCCGGCGAGCCCAGCAGACGGGAGGCACCGGCCTGCGTGCGCACGCCCGCGGCGAGCAGGAGCGCGCTGCCGGCCACCGGCAGCGCCGCGGCCGAGCCCGGGAAGACGGTGGTCCGGTCGAAGACGACGGCCGCGACGCCGATGGCCACCAGCCCGGCCCAGCCCGCGAGGACGGCGGCGATGCGCGGCGCCCTGCGCACGACCGGGACCGCCATGGCGAGCAGCCCGCCGGCGGCCAGCTCCCACGCGCGGGTGTGCAGACCGAAGTAGGCCTGCGACGCAGCGCCGAGGTGCACCGAGAGCGCGAACGAGACGACGGCGAGCGTGACCAGGGCGAGGGCGAGACGGGCCCGTTGCACGCGCCAGGAGAACGCCCCTGCGCCCCACGTGACGAGCAGGATGAGCAGCGGCCACGCGACGTAGAACTGCTCCTCGACGCTGAGCGACCAGAAGTGCAGCACGGGGCTGAGCTCGACCGAGGACATGTAGTTGGTCGCGTTCCCCGCGAAGTGCCAGTTCGCCCACCACAGCGCAGCGGCCGTCGTGTCCCCCGCAACGCCCGGGCGGTCCAGCGCCGGCACCACCACGGCCGAGACCGCCGCGGTCGTCAGCAGCACGAGGCTCCCGAGCGGGAGGAGCCGCCGGATCCGGCGGGCGTAGAAGCCGCTCAGGGAGATGCCGCCGGTGAGCCGCTGCTCCTCGATGAGGAGGCCGCTGATGAGGAAGCCCGAGATGACGAAGAAGACGTCGACGCCGACGTAACCGCCGCTGAGCACGCCCAGCCCGGCGTGGAACGCGACGACCAGCAGGACCGCGACGGCCCGCAGCCCCTCGATGTCCGGTCGGAACGCCTTCGCCCGCGCAGGGGCGGCGGGGGTGACGACGACAGGCCTGGTCTCCGTCGTCACGAGCGTTGACACCCCGAGATCTTGCCCGAACGGGCGGAGCGGGAACCCGAGGCACGCCGTGATCTCGGTCATGCTTCTG
>DATJGA010000076.1:0-3240 GCA_035495395.1 Mycobacteriales bacterium
TCGACGAGGGCGGCTCGGTCGCGCTCCGGGTGCTGCCGGCCCCCGACCCGGCCGCGCACCGCGCCGGGGTACGGCGACTGCTGCTGCTCGGGACGAGCAGCCCGGTGAAGGCGGTGTCCGGGCGGCTGGACAACCGCGCCAAGCTCACGCTGGCGGCCAACCCGCACGGCTCGCTGACCGCCCTCATGGACGACTGCCTGGCCGCCGCCGTCGACAGCCTCGTGCCCGCCGACGCGCGCGACGAGGCCGCCTTCCGGGCCCAGCTCGACGTCGTCCGCGCCGGGCTGCCCGAGGCGCTGCTGTCCGTGCTGCGCGGCGTCGAGCAGGTGCTGACCCGCGCCGCCGACCTCGAGCAGGCACTGCGCGCGCAGACGCACCCCGCCTCCGCCACCGCGGTCGCCGACGTCCGGGGGCAGGTGGCCGACCTCGTGCACGCCGGCTTCGTCACCGAGGTCGGCGCCGCGCGGCTCCCCGACCTGGTCCGCTACCTGCAGGCCGCGCTGGTGCGGCTCGACAAGCTCCCCCGCGAGGCCGACCGCGACCGCGCGCTGCTCTCCGACGTGGAGGTCGGGACGAAGGAGTGGCGCCAGCTGCCGCCCGGGCCGCTGCGCGAGCGCGTGCGCTGGATGCTCGAGGAGCTGCGGGTCAGCCTGTTCGCGCCGGCCGTGAAGGCGAAGGGCCCCATCTCGCTGCAGCGGGTCTACAAGGCGATCGACGCGGGCTGACCGCGTGTCGCTCCCGGGCGTGCCCGGGGCGCTGGCCCAGAATGGAACGAGGCCCCTCCATGTATGAGATGGAGGGGCCTCGACCGTTCCCTGGTGCACCTGCCGTCGATCGCTCGTCGGCCCTGCGTCCCGAGGAACGGGGTCCCGGTCGGCTCCGCCGGCTCGCTGGTCGCCCAGCCGCCCTGCCTCGCCTCCCGGTGAGGTCCTCGCTCCCGGCTCCCGAAGGCGCCTGGCGCGTGAACCCGTCAGACCCGCTGCACCAGCTGCTGGTCGCCCAGCCGCTCCGCGTTGCGAGTCCGCGTCTCCGTCCTGATGGCCTGTCGATCGCTCGACGGACCTCGTGGGACGGACCCGGTCACCCTTCCCGCTCGCCTTCCGAGAGGCCGGTCTCCCGGCTTTCCCGGTGCTGGAGTCGCCTCCAGCCAGGGCGTTCGTTCCTTGTGACCTGGCAATGTGTAGTGGGTCACAGACATGGGCACAAGGCCTGGAACGCAAGAACTTTCGGAGTTTCTTGCTGTCCACGGGATGTCCACAGATCTGGGCTGGTTGTCCCCGGTCGCCGGCGGTTGTCCACCGCGTTGTCCACGGGTCTGTGCACAGCCTCGACCGCGGTGCGGGGGACGCCCGCCCTCGCTAGGCTGCGCCACGGAGCGCCGGGAAGCCTGGTCGGCAATCGCTGAGGGCTGGAGGTGCTCACGTGGACGACGCGGTCCGGTTCGGCGCTCTCGTGCTCGCCGTGTCCGCGGCCGGCCTGCTCGCGGTGCAGTCGCACCGGCTCGCCGAGCGGGTCCGCATCCCCACCCCGGCCTTCTTCCTCGTGGCCGCGGCGGTCGCGGCGCAGCTGGTGCCGGACCTGCAGCACGTGCACCACCAGACCGTGGAGCGCGTCGTCACCGTCGCGCTCGTCGTCATCCTCTTCGACGGCGGCCTGTCCATCGGGCTGCCGCGCTTCCGCACCGCGGCCGGCGCGATCCTGTCCCTCGGGGTGCTCGGCACCTTCGTCACCGCCGCCGGGGCCGCCGTCCTCGCCCACGCCCTGCTCGGCGTGAGCTGGTACCTGTCCGTCCTCGTCGCCACCGCCGTCGCCCCCACCGACCCGGCGGTGGTGTTCTCGGTGCTGGGCCAGCGCGAGATCGAGGGCCGCAGCGGCACCCTGCTGGAGGGGGAGTCCGGCGCGAACGACCCGGTCGGCATCGCGCTCATGGCGGGCCTGCTCGGCGCCGGCGGCCTGTCCGGCGGCGCCCTCGGGCACGTCGCCGGCACCTTCGCGCTGCAGATGGTCGTCGGCGTCGCGGTCGGCGTGCTCGGCGCGCACGCCCTCCTCCAGCTGGTACGCCGGGTGCCGCTGCCCTCGGAGGCGCTGCACCCGGTGCGCTCGCTGCTCGGGGCCGGGGCGCTGTTCGGCCTCGCGAGCGTGCTGCACGGCTCCGGCTTCCTCGCCGTCTTCGTGGCCGGTGTCGTCCTGGGGCAGGCGCGCTCGCCGTACCGGCTGGAGGTGCGGCGCTTCCACGCGGCGCTCGCCTCGCTCGGCGAGGTCGTGGCCTTCGCCTTCCTCGGCCTGACCGTCGACCTGCACGTGCTGGCGCGCAGCGACGTGTGGCTGCCCGGACTCGTGCTCGGGCTGGTGCTCGCGCTCGTGATCCGGCCGGTGCTCGGCACGCCGCTGCTGGTGGGGTCCGGCCTGAGCCGGGGTGAGCGGGCGTTCGTGCTGCTCACCGGGCTGAAGGGCGCCGTGCCGCTGCTGCTCGGGTCACTGCTGCTGCCGGAGGCGCACGGCTCCCGGCTGTACGGCGTCGTGGTCGTGGTGGTGCTCGTCTCGGTGCTGCTGCAGGGGACCGCCGTACCGGCGCTGGCCCGCCGGCTCGGGGTCGGGATCCGCGACAAGGAGCTGCGCGAGCCGTACCCACAGCACGGCTGACCCGGCTCCACAGCCACGGGTGGCCCGGTCGCGGGCGCGAACCCCGGTGCCGAGGGTGCCCGGATGCCGAAGCCGACCTCGCAGCCCGTCCGCCTCACCACGCCCGCGCAGATGGTGGCCTCGTTGCCGCTGTGGCTCGGGTACGTGCCGACCCGCTCCCTCGTGGTGTCCTGCCTGCACGAGCCACGCGGGCGGGTCGGTCTCACGCTGCGGTTCGACCTGCCGCCTGCGGCGCTCGAGCAGGACCTCGTCGAGGAGGCGGTGGCCCGCGTGGCGCACCAGCAGCCGACCCGGGTGCTCGTCGCCGTCTACACCGACGAGGCCGACGGGCTCCGGCAGCGGGCCCGCGCCGCGCTCGTCGAGCAGCTCTGCGACGAGCTCCAGGACGCGCTCCCCGGCCTCGTCGTCAGCGAGGCGGTGCTCGTGCGCGGCGCGCGGTTCTGGTCGTACCTGTGCGACAGCTCGCGCTGCTGCCCGGCCGAGGGGACGCCGGTCTCCGCGGCGAGCGCCGACGGCCCGGTGCAGCTGCTGGAGGCGGAGCAGGTGCTCCGGGGGCAGGTCGTGCTGCCCGACCGCGAGGCGCTCGCGCGCTCCCTC
>DATJGA010000077.1:0-2160 GCA_035495395.1 Mycobacteriales bacterium
AGCGTGCGCTCGTCGTCCACGAGCAGGCTCTCGGTGATCTCCAGCGTCAGCCGCGACGGGGTGAGCGAGGTCTCCGCCAGCACGCTCGCCACGTCGGCGACGAACTCCGGTCCGAGCTGGCGCACCGAGACGTTGACGGCGACGCCGAGGTCGCGCCCGGCCGCCTCCCACTCCGCTGCCTGCTTCGCCGCGGTCAGCAGCGCCCAGTGGCCCAGCTGCACGATGAGGCCGGTGACCTCCGCGACGGGCACGAACTCCGAGGGCGGGATCGCACCCCACTCCGAGTGGTCCCAGCGGGCGAGGGCCTCGGCGCCGAGCACCCTGCCCGTGGCGAGGTCGACGACCGGCTGGTAGTGCAGGTGCAGCTCGCCCGCGGGCAGCGCCGCGCGCAGCGTCGTGGCGAGCTCGGCGCGCCGGCTGGAGGCCTTGGCGAGCTCGGGGCCGAAGACGGTGATGCGGCCGCGCCCGTGGTCCTTCGAGGCGTACATCGCGAAGTCGGCCTGCTGCAGCATGGCCTCCGCGTCGGTGGTGCGACAGGCGATGGCGAGCCCCATCGAGGCCCCGACGGCGACCTCCTTGCCCTCCACGAGGAAGGGCTGCTGCAGCGCCTTGAGGAGCCGCTCCGCCACGTCGAGGCCGCCGCGCCGCAGCCCGCCGTCGCCGCGCACCTCGAGCAGCACGGCGAACTCGTCGCCGCCGAGCCGGGCCACGGTGTCGCCGGTCCGCACCCCCGCGAGGAGCCGCTCCGCGACCTGCTGGAGCAGGGCGTCGCCGATCGCGTGCCCGTAGGTGTCGTTGACGGGCTTGAAGCCGTCGAGGTCGATGAGCAGCAGCCCGAGCGGCTCGTTGACGGGCCGGCGCTGCCTGAGCGCGTGCGCGAGCCGGTCGTGCAGCAGGGTCCGGTTGGCGAGCCCGGTGAGCGGGTCCTGCCAGGCCAGCACCCGCAGCTGCGCCTCGAGCGCGGTCCGCTCGGTGACGTCGCGCGTGGTGATGACGACACCGGCGACGCCCGGGTCGCCGCGCAGGTCGCCGACGGTCGACTCGGTGTCCACCCAGCCGTGCGCGCTGGTGATGCGGCAGCTCAGCAGCGGGCCCTCCGACAGGTCCCCGGCGAGCACCCGCGCGAACTCCTCCTGGACGTGCTCGACGTCCTCGGGGTGCACGAGGTCCCAGAAGGACCGGCCCACGAGGTCGGCCGGGCGCAGGCCCAGCACCGCCTCGCTGGACGGGCTCACGTACGTCGTCCGCAGGTCGGGACCGCACAGGACGATGACGTCCTTGGCCCCGATGACCAGCGAGCGGAAGTGCCGCTCGCGCAGCGCGAGCAGCGAGGCGAGCGCCGCGTTGTCGAGCACCGTCAGGGCCTGCCGGGTGACGAGGGCCAGCACGAGCACGACGAGCAGCACCAGCACGACGGGGCCGGCGTTGTCGTCCACCAGCAGCGCGAAGGACAGCACCGCGATCGCGGCGAGCACGACCAGGTACGGCGCGAGCGCCTCCACCCGGCTCGTCGGCCGGTCCGTGGCCTGGACCTCGCCCTCGTCGGCGCTGGTGCGGCCGGCCTGCGCGAACAGCAGGTAGCCCACGACCCAGCCGCCGTCGACGATGCCGCCGGAGCTGTACCGGCCGGTGAGCTCGAGCAAGGTGAAGGCGCTGTCCGCGAGCGCCATGGCCAGCGCCGCACCGGCCACGAGCAGCAGCGCCTGCCGTCGTCCGGGCACGCCGTTGCGGGCCGCGAGCAGCGCCACCGTCATGAGCACGAGGTCGGTGACCGGGTAGGCGACCGCGACGACCACGGCCCAGAGCCCGCCCTCGGCCTGGCGCGCGACCGGGGCGAGCAGCACCACCCAGCCGACGGCGAGGCAGGAGCCGGCGAGCAGCACGCCGTCGAGCGCGGCGCGCGCCCGGTGGCTGCGCTGCCGGATCCCCCGGGACAGCGCGAGCAGCCCTGCGCCGACGACGGGCGCGGCGGCGAGGTAGGCGATGTCGGCCGGCGACGGGAAGGGCACCTCGCGGCGGAGCACCAGCTCGTACCAGGACCAGGTGCCCTCCCCCAGGCCCCAGAGGGCGCAGCCCACGGAGAGCAGGGCGAACGGCAGGCGCTGGCCGACCGGGTGCCGCGCGGCTGCGCGGGCCAGCACGACCGCGGCCACCGCAGCG
>DATJGA010000078.1:0-6548 GCA_035495395.1 Mycobacteriales bacterium
GCGCGCTCGCCGGCGAGCCAGCCCTGGTCGTACTGGCCGCGGACGGCGTACGCGGCGAGGTCCTTGGGGAGCACGATCGCGCCGAGGACCTTGCGCTTCTCGGTGCGCAGGCTCTCCGCGTCGAAGTTGACCGGCTCGTCCATCGCGGTGAGGGCGAGCAGCTGCAGCAGGTGGTTCTGCAGCACGTCGCGGGCGGCACCGGTGCCCTCGTAGAAGCCGGCGCGGCTGCCGATGCCGACGTCCTCGGCCATGGTGATCTGCACCGAGTCGATGTGGTGGGCGTTCCAGATCGGCTCGAACAGGGTGTTGGCGAAGCGCAGCGCGAGCAGGTTCTGCACCGTCTCCTTGCCGAGGTAGTGGTCGATGCGGAACACGTCGGGCGCCGTGAACACGTCGTCGACGAGGGCGTTCAGCTCCTGCCCGCTCGGCAGGTCGTGCCCGAAGGGCTTCTCCACGACGACCCGGCGCCAGCTGTGGGTGGCCTCGTTGTCGGCCATCCCGGTGCGGGCCATCTGCTTGAGGACCACGGGGAACGCGGCCGGCGGGATCGACAGGTAGAACGCGGCGTTGCCGCCGGTGCCGTGCGAGGCGTCGAGGTCCTTCAGGGTCTGCGCGAGCCGGTCGAAGGCCGCGTCGTCGTCGAAGCTGCCGGGCACGAACTTGGTCGCCTCGGCCAGCCGCTGCCACACCTCCTCGCGGAACTCGGTGCGCGCACCCTCCATCGCCGCCTTGCGCGCGAGCTGCTCGAAGTCGCCGTCCTGCCAGTCGCGCCGGGCGAAGCCGAGCAGCACGAACCCGGGCGGCAGCAGACCGCGGTTCGCCAGGTCGTAGACGGCCGGGATGAGCTTCTTGCGGGCCAGGTCGCCGGTGACGCCGAAGACGACGAGCGCGCACGGGCCGGGGACGCGGGGGAGCCGCCGGTCACGGGGGTCCCGCAGCGGGTTGCCGTGGCCCGGTGCGCTCACCGCAGCGCCTCGAGCACCTGGGTCAGGCCCTCCCGCGCCGTCAGGTGCAGCCGCAGCACCGGCCGGCCGTGGTCGGCGAGCACCTGCGCGTCGCCGGCCGCCTGCGCGGTGATGAGGGTGCCGTAGCTGAACTCGCGGTCGGGGATCGGCAGGTCCTGCTCGACGAGCCCGGTCACCTGCAGGAACACGCCGATCGGGGGGCCGCCCTTGTGGAACTGCCCCGTCGAGTGCAGGAAGCGCGGCCCCCACCCGAAGGTCACCGGCCGCTCGGTACGGCGGGCCAGCGGGCCGCGGACGGTCGCGAGCTCCGCGTCGCGGAGCCGGTCGAGGTAGGCCATCACGGCGAGGTAGCCCTGCGGCGGCAGCGCCGCGAGGAGCGCGGCGACCGCGCCCTCGACGGTGGTGACCCCCTCCAGCAGCCCGGGCGTCGCCCGCACCTCGACCGCACGGTCGACGAACGCGGGGGCCTCGGGCGCAGGGGTGCTGTCGAGCAGGCCGCGGGCGGCCTTCTTCGCGCTCTCCACGTCGGGCTGGTCGAACGGGTTGATGCCGAGCAGCCGGCCGGCCACGGCGATGGCCTGCTCCCACACGACGAGCTGCGCACCGAGCGGCCCGGTGACGGTCGTCCCCAGCGACGGCGGAGGGTCGGCGAGGCGCACGACGTGCACGTCGGACGCGGGCCAGCGCACCTCGGGGGCGCCGGGCTCGACGACGACGGGCAGCAGGCCGGTGCCCTGCTTGCCGGTGGACTCGGCGACGAGCTGCTCCGCCCAGTCGCCGAAGCCCACGAGGTCCGAGCCGCTCTCGTCGATGGCCACCTTGTCCCGCCCGGCCGCGCCCAGGACGGCGCCGAGGGCGAGGCCGGGTGCGTCGTCGTCGGCGAGCGAGGCGAGCACCGGCTCGGCCTGCGCGAGGAGCGCTGCGACGTCGGCTCCGGCGAGCGCGGACGGCACCAGGCCGAACGCGGTCAGCGCGCTGTAGCGGCCGCCGACGTTGGGGTCGGCCAGGAAGACGGCGCGGTACCCCTCGGTGCGGGCCAGCTCCTCCAGGGGAGACCCCGGGTCGGTGACGACGACCACCCGCTGCCCGGGGTCGATCCCGGCCGCGGTGAAGGCCTGCACGAAGGAGCGGCGCTGGCTGTCCGTCTCCAGCGTGCCGCCGCTCTTGCTCGAGACGACGACGACGGTGCGCGCCAGGTCGGCGCCGAGGGCCGCGCGCACCTGGTCGGGGTGGGTGGAGTCGAGCACCGTGAGCGGGACCCCGGCCTCGCGGCAGATCACCTCGGGCGCGAGGGAGGAGCCGCCCATCCCGCAGAGCACGACGTGGTCCACGCCCTCGGCCCGCAGCGCGTCGCGCAGCGCCAGCAGGTCGGGGAGCAGCTCGCGCGAGACCGCGGCGACGTCGAGCCAGCCGAGCCGGGTGCTCGCCTCCTGCTCGGCCTCCGGGCCCCACAGCTCGGCGTCGTGCTCGGCCAGGCGGCGGGGCACGTCCGCGTCCAGCAACGCGCTCAGCGCCGCCGCCTGCGCGGCCTGGAGCGGCTCGCCCTGGACGGTGACGCGAGCCGTCACGCGCGGGCCCGGGCCAGCTGCTCCGAGACGGACGTGAGGAGCTCGGCCCAGGAGTCCTCGAACTTCTTGACGCCCTCGCGCTCGAGCAGGTCGACGACGTCGTCGTAGTCGATGCCGGCGGCCGCGAGGTCGTCGAGCACCTGCTGCGCGTCCGCGTAGTGCGAGGTCACCGTGTCAGCCGTGATCTCGCCGTGGTCGGCGACCGCCTCGAGCGTCGCCTCGGGCATCGTGTTGACCGTGCCGGGCGCGATCAGCTCCGTGACGTAGAGCGTGTCGCTGTACGCCGGGTCCTTGGTGCCCGTGCTGGCCCACAGCGGCCGCTGGGGGTGCGCGCCCGCGGCCGCGAGGGCCTGCCAGCGCTCGGAGGCGAAGACCTTCTCGTAGTGCTCGTACGCGAGCCGCGCGTTGGCGACCGCGGCCTTGCCGCGCAGCGGGCTGTCGGGCCCGAGCCGCTTGTCGACCTCGGTGTCGACGCGGCTGACGAAGAAGCTGGCGACCGAGCCGATGGTCGACAGGTCGTGGCCGTTCGCCTTGGCCTGCTCGAGGCCGGCGAGGAAGGCGTCCATGACGGCGTCGTACCGCTCGAGGCTGAAGATGAGCGTCACGTTGACCGAGATGCCGGCGGCCAGCGTCTCGGTGATGGCCGGCAGCCCGGCGAGGGTGGCCGGGATCTTGATGAACGTGTTCGGCCGGTCGACCAGCCACCACAGCGCCTTTGCCTCGGCGACGGTCCGCGCGGTGTCCTGGGCCAGCCGCGGGTCGACCTCGATGGAGACCCGGCCGTCGACGGTGCCGCTCGCGTCGTACGCCGGGCGGAGCACGTCGCAGGCCCAGCGCACGTCGTACGTCTGCAGCAGCCGGGCCGCCTCGTCCACCTCGATGCCGCGCAGCGCCAGGTCGGCCACCTGCTCGTCGTACGCGCTGCCCTCGGCCATCGCCTTCTGGAAGATGGTCGGGTTGGTGGTGACGCCCACGACGTGCTGGTGGGTCACGAGGTCGAGCAGGTTGCCGCTGCGCAGCCGCTCGCGGGACAGGTCGTCGAGCCAGACCGCGACTCCTGCGGCGGACAGGTCAGCCAGGTGGTCGGTCATGTCGTGGCTCCTCTTCTCAGTGGGTCTGGCGCTCGAGCGACGCGTGCGCCGCGGCCACGACCCGGTCGGTGGTGAGCCCGAACTGCTCGTACAGCACGGAGTAGGAGGCACTGGCGCCGAAGTGCTCCAGCGAGACGGCCACGCCGTGCTCGCCGAGGTACCGGTGCCAGCTCATCGCGATGCCGGCCTCGACGGAGACGCGCGCCCGCACGTCCGAGGGCAGCACCGTGAGCCGGTAGGCCTCGTCCTGCGCCTCGAACCACTCGAAGCAGGGGAGCGAGACGACGCGGGTCGGTGTGCCCTCGGCCTCGAGGACGTCGCGCGCGGCGAGCGCGATCTGCACCTCCGAGCCGGTGCCCATGAGCACGACCTTCGGCTGCCCGTCGCTGGCGTCGGCGAGGACGTACCCGCCCTTGGCGACCAGCTCGGCGCTCGCCAGCTGCTCGCGGTCGAAGGTCGGGACGTTCTGCCGGGTCAGGCACAGCGCCGCGGGCCGGTCGGAGTGCGAGAGCACGGTGCGCCAGGCGACCGCGGTCTCGTTGGCGTCCGCGGGCCGCACGACGTCCAGGCCGGGGATGGCGCGCAGCGCGGTGAGGTGCTCGACGGGCTGGTGCGTCGGGCCGTCCTCGCCGAGGCCGATCGAGTCGTGCGTCCAGACGTACGTCACGGGCAGCTTCATCAGCGCCGCCAGCCGCACCGACGGCCGCATGTAGTCGGAGAAGACGAGGAAGGTGCCGCCGTACACGCGGGTGCCGCCGTGCAGGGCGATGCCGTTCATGATCGCGCCCATCGCGTGCTCGCGGACGCCGAAGTGCAGGATGCGGCCGTAGGGCCCGCCCTGCCACTCCTTGGTCTGCCGGTCCTCGGGCAGGAAGCTCGGCTCGCCCTTGACGCTGGTGTTGTTGCTCTCGGCCAGGTCGGCCGAGCCGCCCCAGAGCTCGGGCAGCAGCGGGGTGAGCGCGGCGAGCACGTCGCCGGAGGCCTTGCGGGTCGCGAGCCCCTTGGCGTCGGCGGGGAACGACGGCACCGCGTCGGCCCAGCCGTCGGGGAGCGTGCGGGTGCCGAGCCGGTCGTGCAGCGCCTTGCCGGCGGGGTTGGCGGCCGCCCAGGCGTCGTACCCCTCCTGCCAGGCGGCCCGGGCCTCGCGGCCGCGCGCGACCACCTCGCGCCCGTGCGCCAGCACGTCCTCCGGTACGACGAAGCTCGCCTCAGGGTCGAGCCCCATGACCTTCTTGGTGGCCGCGACCTCGGCCGCACCGAGGGCGGCCCCGTGGGCCTTGCCGGTGTTCTGGGCGTTCGGCGCCGGCCAGCCGATGATGGTGCGCAGCGCGATGAAGGACGGCCGCTCGGTCTCCTTGACGGAGGCGCGGAACGCCTTGTCGAGCGCGGCGACGTCCTCCTCGTAGCTGCCGTCGGTGCCGAGCCAGTCGACCCGCTGGACGTGCCAGCCGTAGGCCTCGTACCGGGCGCAGACGTCCTCGGTGAAGGCGACGTCCGTGTCGTCCTCGATGGAGATGTGGTTGTCGTCCCACAGCAGCGTGAGGTTGCCCAGCCGCTGGGTGCCGGCGAGGCTGCTCGCCTCGCCCGAGACGCCCTCCTCCAGGTCGCCGTCGGAGGCGAACGCCCAGATGTGGTGGTCGAAGGGGGAGGTGCCGGGCTCCGCGTCGGGGTCGAGCAGGCCACGCTCGCGGCGCGCCGCGAAGGCCATGCCGACCGCGTTGCCGACGCCCTGGCCGAGCGGGCCGGTGGTGGTCTCGACACCGGGCGTGTGCCCGTGCTCGGGGTGGCCCGGGGTGAGGGAGTCCCACTTCCGCAGGTGCGCGAGGTCGTCGACGGTGAGGCCGTAGCCGCTGAGGAACAGCTGCAGGTAGAGCGTCAGGCTCGAGTGCCCGCAGCTGAGGACGAACCGGTCGCGGCCGGTCCAGGCGGGCTCGCTCGGGTCGTGCCGCAGGTGCCGCTGGAAGAGCAGGTACGCCGCCGGCGCCAGGCTCATCGCCGTACCCGGGTGGCCGGAGCCGCAGGCCTCGACGGAGTCCATGGCGAGGGCGCGGAGCACGTCCACCGCCCGCCTGTCGAGGTCGGTCCACTGCAGCGCGCTCACGTGCTCCCCTTGCCCCTCGAACGGCGTCTTCTGACCCCTTGGACCCTATCCCGCGTGGCACGGGTCACTCCCGCGCCGGGCGGCGGGTCGGCCCCGGTAGAGTCCTGCGGGTGACTGCGGTGGCCGAGGCGCGCGTGCAGGCCGCCGGGGCGGTTCCCGTGCGGGCCCGGGTGGCCGCGTACGTCGCGCTCACCAAGCCGCGCATCATCGAGCTGCTGCTCGTCACGACGGTGCCCACGATGGTGCTGGCCGCCCGCGGCTGGCCCGGCTGGTCGCTCGTCGCCTGGACCCTCGTCGGGGGCTCCCTCGCGGCCGGCTCGGCGAACGCGCTGAACTGCTGGTGGGACCGCGACATCGACGTGGTCATGAACCGCACGGCGCGCCGCCCGCTCGTGCAGCACACCGTCACGCCGACCGCCGCCTTCGTGTTCGGGGTCGTGCTGGGCGTGGTCGCGACGCTCGAGCTGGGGATCACCACCAACTGGCTGGCCGCCGCGCTGGCCGACGCGGCCATCCTGTTCTACGTCTGCGTCTACACGATGGTGCTCAAGCGCCGCACCTCGCAGAACATCGTCTGGGGCGGCGCCGCCGGCTGCATGCCGGTGTTCATCGGCTGGGCCGCCGTCACCGGCTCGCTGTCGTGGGCCGCGGTCGTGCTCTTCGCCGTCATCTTCTTCTGGACGCCGCCGCACTTCTGGGCGCTGGCCATCAAGTTCAAGGACGACTACGCGCGGGCCAACATCCCGATGCTCCCGGTCGTCGCCACGCCGGCCGCGGTCGCGCGCCGCGTCGTGGCCTACTCCTGGGCGATGGTCGCCACCTC
>DATJGA010000079.1:0-9376 GCA_035495395.1 Mycobacteriales bacterium
AAGGTGCCGCGGTTCGCCTTCGAGAAGTTCCCGGGCACCGACGACGAGCTGACGACGACGATGAAGTCCGTCGGTGAGGCGATGTCGCTGGGCCGGTCCTTCGTCGAGGCGCTGCAGAAGGCGATGCGGTCGCTGGAGCAGAGCCCGAGCGGCTTCTGGACGCAGCCCGACCCGGAGCTGACCAAGGAGGACGCGCTCACCAAGGCGGCCCGCCCCCACGACGGCCGGCTGCACACCGTCGAGCTCGCGCTGCGGCTCGGGGCGACGGTCGAGGAGGTCTTCGCGGCGACGAAGATCGACCCCTGGTTCCTCGACCAGATCCTGTCCCTGGTGGAGCTGCGGGCCGAGCTCGAGGCCGGCGAGCTCACCGAGGACCTGCTGCGCAAGGCGAAGCGGATGGGCTGCAGCGACCGCCAGATCGCCGCGGTCAAGGGGCTCACCGAGGTGCAGGTGCGCGAGCGCCGGTACGCCCTCGGGCTGCGGCCGGTCTACAAGACCGTCGACACCTGCGCCGCCGAGTTCAAGGCGGAGACGCCGTACCACTACTCGTCGTACGACGAGGAGACCGAGGTCGCCCCGTCGGCGAAGCGCAAGGTCATCATCCTCGGCTCCGGGCCGAACCGGATCGGTCAGGGCATCGAGTTCGACTACGCCTGCGTGCACGCCTCGTTCGCCCTGCACGACGCCGGGTTCGAGACGGTGATGGTCAACTGCAACCCGGAGACCGTGTCGACCGACTACGACACCTCCGACCGCCTGTACTTCGAGCCGCTCACCGTCGAGGACGTGCTCGAGGTCGTGCACGCCGAGACCGAGAGCGCGCGCGCCGGTGGGGGCGAGCTCGTCGGGGTCGTCGTACAGCTCGGGGGCCAGACGCCGCTGCGCCTCGCCCAGGAGCTCAAGGACTGCGGCGTGCCGATCGTCGGCACCAGCCCGGAGGCCATCCACCTGGCCGAGGACCGCGGCGCCTTCGGCAAGGTGCTCGCGCACGCCGACCTGCCCGCGCCCAAGCACGGCACCGCCACGTCGTACGACGAGGCCGCCCAGATCGCGGCCGACGTCGGCTACCCGGTGCTGGTGCGACCGTCGTACGTGCTGGGCGGTCGCGGCATGGAGATCGTCTACACCGACGCGATGCTGCGCGACTACAAGGACCGCAGCACGATCGTCGGCCCCGACACCCCGGTGCTCGTCGACCGCTTCCTCGAGGACGCCATCGAGATCGACGTCGACGGGCTGTACGACGGGACCGAGCTCTACCTCGGCGGCGTCATGGAGCACATCGAGGAGGCCGGCATCCACTCCGGCGACTCCTCCTGCGCGCTGCCGCCGATCACCCTCGGCCGGGCCGACCTCGAGCGGATCCGGTACAGCACAGAGGCCATCGCCAAGGGCGTCGGCGTCCGCGGGCTGCTCAACGTGCAGTACGCCCTGAAGGACGACGTGCTCTACGTCCTCGAGGCGAACCCGCGGGCCAGCCGCACCGTGCCGTTCGTGTCGAAGGCGACGGCGGTGCAGCTGGCGAAGGCCTGCGCGCGCGTGATGCTCGGCGCGACGATCGCCGACCTCCGCGCCGAGGGGATGCTGCCCGCGACGGGCGACGGCGGCCACATGCCGCTCGACGCCCCGATCTCGGTGAAGGAGGCGGTGCTGCCCTTCGGCCGGTTCCTCGGCACCGACACGGTCCTCGGCCCGGAGATGAAGTCGACCGGCGAGGTGATGGGCATCGACGCGGTCTTCGGCACCGCTTTCGCCAAGAGCCAGTCGGCGGCGTACGGAGACCTGCCCACCAAGGGCAAGGTGTTCGTCTCGATCGCCAACCGCGACAAGCGCTCGATGATCTTCCCGGTGAAGCGGCTCGCCGACCTCGGCTTCGAGGTGCTCGCCACCGAGGGCACCGCCGAGGTGCTGCGCCGCAACGGCGTGCACGCCCGGGTCGTCGGCAAGCACTCCCAGGACCCCAGCGGCAGCGTCGTCCCCATGGTGCTGGCGGGGGAGATCGACCTCATCTTCAACACGCCCTTCGGCGTCGGCACGCGGCTCGACGGCTACGAGATCCGCACCGCCGCCGTCGTGCGCGGGGTCCCTTGCATCACCACGATCCAGGGGGCGGCCGCCTGCGTGCAGGGCATCGAGGCCCTCGTCCGCGGGGACATCGGGGTGCGGTCGCTGCAGGAGCACCACGCCCTCCTGACGGAAGCGAGGAACCGGTAGTGCCCATGCAGATCCAGGCCGAGGTGCTCTCGCTGCGCAAGGTCGGCGCCTACAACGCGATGACCGTGGTGGCCCCCGGCATGGCCGAGCTGACCAAGCCGGGGCACTTCCTCGCCGTACAGGTGGGCGGGCCGGAGTCGAGCATGCTGCTGCGCCGCGCCTTCGCCATCTACGACGTCAAGGCCCGCGGCGTGTACGGCGGCACCGTCGAGTTCGTCTTCGCGGTCCACGGGAAGGGCACCGCCTGGCTCGCCGGGCGTCGGCCGCAGGACAAGCTCGACGTCGTCGGGCCGCTCGGCAAGCCGTTCCGGCTGCCCGCGCAACCCGTCAACGCGACCCTCGTCGGTGGTGGGTACGGCAGCGCGCCGCTCCTGCCCCTGGCGACCGCGCTGCGCGACCGCGGCTGCCGCGTCGACTTCGTGCTCGGCGCCGGCTCGGTCGACCGGCTCTTCGGCCAGCTCGACGCCAAGCGCATCGCGTCGAGCATCGAGGTCACGACGGACGACGGCTCGATGGGCCGCCGCGGCCGGGTGAGCGACGTGCTGCCGCAGGTGCTCGACCGCACCGGCTCCGAGGTCGTCTACGCCTGTGGCCCGATGGCCATGCTGCGCGCGGTCACCGACCTCGCGACGGAGCGCGGCATCCCGTGCCAGGTCGCGGTCGAGGAGTCGATGGCCTGCGGGATCGGGGTGTGCATGACCTGCGTGCTGCCCGTCGTCGGCGACGACGGCGTCACGCGGATGGTGCGCTCGTGCGTCGAGGGCCCGGTGTTCCTGGGCGACCGGGTGCGCTGGGACGACGTCGGCACCGTGCCGCCGGACGTCCTCGGCTCCATCACCGCGGTGGGAGGCGGGCACTGACATGAGCGAGCTCACCCTCCGGCCGGCCGGCGTCGCGCCCCCGGCGCCCGAGGTCGACATGCGCACGACGCTGGCGGGGCTGACGTTCCCCAACCCGGTCTTCACCGCGAGCGGCTGCGCCGCCGCCGGTCAGGAGCTCGACCAGTTCTTCGACGTGAGCAGCATCGGCGGCGTCGTCACGAAGTCGATCATGCTGGCTCCGCGGTCCGGCCGGGCCACGCCGCGGATGGCCGAGACGCCGAGCGGGATGCTCAACTCCATCGGCCTGCAGGGCCCGGGCATCGACGCCTTCCTCGACAAGGACCTCGCCTGGCTGGCGCAGCGCAAGGCCCGCGCGGTCGTGTCCATCGCGGGCGGCTCCGTCGAGGACTACGCCAAGCTCGCGGCCAAGCTGCGCGGTCGCCCGGGGCTGTCGATGATCGAGGTGAACATCTCCTGCCCCAACGTCGAGGACCGCGGGCAGGTGTTCGCCTGCGACCCACGGGCGTCCGCCTCGGTGATCCAGGCCGTGAAGAAGGCGGCGCCGTCCGGCGTACCGGTGTTCGCGAAGCTCAGCCCCGACGTCACCGACATCACCGAGATCGCCCGGGCCTGCGTCAACGCGGGCGCCGACGGGCTCTCGGTCATCAACACGCTGCTCGGCATGGTCATCGACACGACCACGCTGCGCCCGGCCCTGGGCGGGGTGACCGGCGGGCTGTCCGGCCCGGCCATCCGGCCGGTGGCGGTGCGCTGCGTCTGGCAGATCCGGCAGGCGCTGCCGGACGTCCCGATCCTGGGCATGGGCGGGATCCGCACCGGCCTCGACGCGCTCGAGTTCGTGCTCGCCGGCGCGAACGCGATCAGCGTCGGCACGACCGTCTTCGGCGACCCGACCGCGCCGGTGCGGGTGCTCGAGGAGCTCGTCGTCGCCCTGGCGGAGCGCGGGTTCAGCCGCTTCGAGGACGCGGTCGGCCTCGCCCACCGGCCACCTGACCTGCACGTGCCCGAGGGGCCGGACCCCCTCGGCGACCCGCCGACGGACGACCCGCACGGCGGCACCTTCGGAGGAGACGCGTGAAGGCACCGATCGCCGTACCGCTCGACACCCAGGACCTGGCCACGGCCGAGCTGTGGGCCAAGGCGGTCAGCCCGCACGTGCAGGTGCTCAAGGTCGGCCTGGAGCTGTTCTGCGCGCACGGCCCGGCCGTCGTCGAGGCGGTGTCGGGCGACGCGGACGTGTTCCTCGACCTCAAGCTGCACGACATCCCGAACACGGTGGCCGGTGCCGCCCGCTCGGTCGCGCCGCTGCGGCCGCGGTACCTCACGGTGCACGCCTCGGGTGGCGCCGACATGGTGCGCGCTGCCGTCGAGGCCGCGCCCGACGTGACCATCGCGGCGGTCACCGTCCTCACCTCGCTGTCGGCGCAGGTGCTCGACGCGGTCGGCCTCGCCGGCCCGCCCCTCGACGCCGTACGGCGGCTCGCGGCCCTCGCGGTCGGTGCCGGCGCCGGGGCGCTCGTGTGCAGCCCGCAGGAGGTCGCGGCGGTGCGCGCCGAGGTGGGTCCGGGCGTCGTGCTCATCACCCCCGGGGTGCGCCCGGTGGGCGCCGACGTCGGTGACCAGGCGCGGGTCGCCACCCCGCAGCAGGCGATCGCCGACGGGGCGGACCTGCTCGTCATCGGTCGCCCGATCACCGGTGCCCCTGACCCGGGTGCCGCCGCCGCCGAGATCGGTGCCTCCTTGCGCTGACGCGCGAGTTCGCTAGGTTCGCCAACGTCCTGACCCGCCGTCCGAGAGGCCACCGTGGCGCTGCCGCCCCTGACCCCCGAGCAGCGGGCCGCCGCGCTCGAGAAGGCCGCTGCCGCCCGGCGGGCCCGTGCCGAGCTGAAGGTGCGGCTGAAGTCGCACGGGACCAGCCTCGCCGAGGTCCTCGACAGCGGTGAGACCGACGACGCCGTCGGCAAGATGAAGGTCGTGGCCGTGATCGAGGCCATGCCCGGCGTGGGCAAGGTGCGGGCCCAGCGGCTGATGGAGGCGCTCGAGATCTCGCCGTCCCGGCGCGTCCGCGGGCTGGGTGCCAAGCAGCGCGAGGCGCTGCTGCGCGAGTTCAGCAGCGAGTGAGCGGCCGGCTCGTCGTCCTGTCCGGCCCGTCGGGCGTGGGCAAGGGGAGCGTCATCGCCGTCGTGCGCCGCCGGCACCCGGACGTGTGGCTCTCGGTGTCCGTCACGACCCGCGACCCGCGGCCGGGCGAGACCGAGGGCGTCGAGTACCACTTCGTCGACGACGCCGAGTTCGACCGCATGGTGCAGGCGGGGGAGCTGCTCGAGCACGCGGTGTACGCCGGGCACTCCTACGGCACCCCGCGGGAGCCGGTCCTCGCCCGGCTGGCGGCCGGCGTACCGGCCCTGCTGGAGATCGAGCTGCAGGGGGCGCGGCAGGTGCACGCGCGGCTGCCCGAGGCGCACCTGGTGTTCCTCGCGCCCCCCAGCTTCGACGAGCTGGCGCGCCGGCTCACCGGCCGCGGCACCGAGGACCCCGAGCGGGTACGGCGCAGGCTGGACATCGCGCGCATCGAGATGGCGGCCGAGGACGAGTTCGAGAGCGTGATCGTCAACGACGACCTCGAGCGCGCGGCCGACGCGCTGGTAGCCTTGCTGAAGATCCCCTGAGCACTGGAGTCCTTGTGTCCGGCACCGTCGCGAACCCGATCGGCATCACCAACCCGCCCATCGACGAGCTCCTCGAGGCGACCGACTCCAAGTACAGCCTGGTCATCTACGCCGCCAAGCGCGCGCGCCAGATCAACGCGTACTACTCCCAGCTCGGCGAGGGCCTGCTCGAGTACGTCGGCCCGCTCGTCGACACGGCCGTGCAGGAGAAGCCGCTGTCGATCGCGCTGCGCGAGATCAACGCCGGCCTGCTGACGCACGAGCAGGTCGCCGACCCCGCCGTCCCCGCCTAGCAGCCAGGGCCTGATGCAGCGGGTCGTCCTCGGCGTCGCCGGGGGCATCGCGGCCTACAAGGCGGTCGAGCTGCTGCGGCAGCTCACCGAGTCCGGTCACGACGTCCGCGTCGTGCCCACTGCCAGCGCCCTCGAGTTCGTCGGCGCGCCCACCTGGGCCGCGCTGTCCGGCAAGCCGGTCACCGCGAGCACCTGGGACGACGTGCACGAGGTGCCGCACGTGCGGCTGGGGCAGCAGGCCGACCTCGTCGTCGTGGCGCCCGCGACCGCGAACCTGCTCGCCAAGGCGGCGCACGGCATCGCCGACGACCTGCTCACCAACACGCTGCTCACGGCGCGCTGCCCGGTGCTGCTGGCGCCGGCGATGCACACCGAGATGTGGGAGCACCCCGCGACGCAGGCGAACGTCGCCACGCTGCGCGCGCGCGGGGTGCTGGTGCTCGAGCCCGCGGTCGGCCGGCTGACCGGTGCCGACAGCGGCAAGGGCCGGCTGCCCGAGCCGGAGGAGCTCGCGCTGCTGTGCAGGCGCGTGCTCGCGCGTGGTGGCCTCCCGCTCGACCTCGCGGGGCGGCACGTCGTCGTCAGCAGCGGCGGGACCCGCGAGCACCTCGACCCGGTGCGCTTCCTCGGCAACCGCTCGAGCGGCCGGCAGGGGCACGCCCTCGCCCGCGCCGCCGCCGCCCGGGGCGCCGAGGTGGTGCTGGTCTCCTCCAGCCCGCTGCCCGACCCGGCCGGGGTCAAGGTCGTGCGGGTCACCAGCGCGCTCGAGATGCGCGACGCCGTGCTGGCGGAGGCAGCGGGTGCCGATGCCGTCGTGATGGCCGCGGCGGTGGCGGACTACCGCCCGGCGGAGCGGCTGGCGACGAAGCGCAAGAAGACCGACGCCCTCACGGTGGAGCTGGTCCAGAACCCCGACATCCTGCGCGAGCTGGTCCAGGGGCGCCGGGACGGCCAGGTGCTGGTCGGCTTCGCGGCGGAGACGGGCGACGACCACGCCGACGTGCTCACGCACGGCCGCGACAAGCTCGCCCGCAAGGGCTGCGACCTGCTCGTCGTGAACGAGGTCGGGGAGACCGGACACCCGACCGGCTTCGAGGGCCACGACAACGCGGCGACGGTGCTCGGGGCCGACGGGTCGGCCACCGAGGTGCCGCTCGGGACCAAGGACGCGCTCGCCGACGTCGTCTGGGACCTGGTCCTCGCCCGTCTCTGAGGCTGTCCCCGCGCGACCGGGCAGAGCTCCCGGCCCGACCGGGACCGCAGCCTCAGGTGCTGCCGTCACCCCGTCCCTAGCGTCCCTCCCCGAGGCAGCGGGCAGCCGCTCGCGGCCCGCTGGCGAAGGGGACTCCCATGTACCGCAACGCGCTCGTCACCGCTTCCACCACCGCCGTGCTGCTGCTCGGGCTGTCGCTCGCTGCGGCACCTGCCCACGCCGCGTCGGTGAGCACCATCCCTCCCGGCTGGTCCCAGGCTCAGGGCGGCTCGTCGTCGACGGGCGTCGGCTTCTGCCTGTCCCAGGTGGCCCAGCACCCGGAGTACGACGGCGTGGATCACTTCGGCCAGGCGGTGAGCGGCATCAACGCCGAGGCTCCCGGTTCGGTCGTCGAGCACCTCGCGCACGCCCGCTACCCCGAGTGCGGTGGACCGGACGCCGGTCCCTGACGGCATCGGCGAGGCGCACGTGACCACCCGGCCGGGAATGGCAGGGTGGTCCCGTGCGTCGATCCCTGACCCTGGTGCTCCTGCCCGTCCTGCTCCTCGCCGGCTGCTCCGGCGGCGGGGACAAGGCCACGCCCACGCCCTCGTTCAGCCTGCCGCCGATCGAGACGGACTCGCCGACCCCGAGCCCGACGCCCTCGCCGACGCCGAGCCCGACGGCCAGCCCGACGCCGACGTCACGGCACGTGCCGGCGCTCAACGGCGACGTGGACGGCGACGGCACCAAGGACTCCGTCCGCGCCACCGCGGAGCTGCTCACCGTCGAGCTCTCCGGCGGGGGGACCGTCACCGCGCCGGTGCACGCGGAGAGCCCGCGCAGCCCGGCGGTGCTCGGGTACGCCGACGTCGACCTGGACGGCCGCTCCGAGGTCTTCCTCGAGACGGCCGAGGGGGCCTCGACGCAGTTCGCCACGCCGTACCGCTACGACGGGAAGGCGCTGCACGAGCTGCAGCTCGACGACGGCCCGGCGCGGCTCGGGATCGGTGGCAGCGTGACGCACGGGGACGGCTTCCGGTGCGCGTCCGGCCGGCTGCAGGTGCTCAGCTCGGACAGCCAGGACGGCACGACCTACACGGTCCACACGGACACCTACCGCCTGGGCACCACCGACCTCCTGCTGGTCACGAGCAGCACGAAGCAGGCCAAGGCCGGCGACCCCCTCGTCGAGGCGAGCTACCAGCCCGACTGCGGCAGCGTCGGGGACTGACCGCCTAGGATGGGGGGGCCTGCTGGTCCCCACCTCCCTGGAGCTCGTGTGTCGCGTCGCCTTTTCACGTCCGAGTCCGTCACCGAGGGGCACCCCGACAAGATCGCGGACGCCATCAGCGACGCCATCCTCGACGCGCTGCTCACGCAGGACCCGAAGAGCCGGGTCGCCGTCGAGACGCTCATCACGACGGGCCAGGTCCACGTCGCCGGTGAGGTGACCACCGAGGGGTACGCCGACATCCCGAAGATCGTGCGCGACACGATCCTCGAGATCGGCTACGACTCCTCGAAGAAGGGCTTCGACGGCGCCTCCTGCGGCGTGAGCGTGAGCATCGGCTCGCAGAGCCCCGACATCGCGCAGGGCGTCGACACCGCGTACGAGGCCCGCGTCGAGGGCGACCAGGACCTGCTCGACCGCCAGGGCGCGGGCGACCAGGGCCTCATGTTCGGCTTCGCCTGCGACGAGACGCCCGAGCTCATGCCGCTGCCCATCGCGCTCGCGCACCGGCTCGCCCAGCGGCTCACCGCCGTGCGCAAGTCCGGCGACGTGCCGTACCTGCGGCCGGACGGCAAGACCCAGGTCACCATCGAGTACGCCGACGGCAAGCCGGTGCGCCTCGACACCGTCGTCGTGTCCAGCCAGCACGCGGCCGACATCGACATCGACACGCTCCTCAAGCCCGACGTGGCGGACCAGGTCATCGCGCCCGAGCTCGCCGACCTCGGCATCGACACCACCGGCTACCGGCTGCTCGTGAACCCCACCGGGCGCTTCGAGATCGGCGGCCCCATGGGCGACGCCGGCCTCACCGGCCGGAAGATCATCGTCGACACGTACGGCGGGTACGCCCGCCACGGCGGTGGCGCCTTCTCGGGCAAGGACCCGTCCAAGGTGGACCGCTCGGCGGCCTACGCGATGCGCTGGGTCGC
>DATJGA010000080.1:0-11601 GCA_035495395.1 Mycobacteriales bacterium
CGGAGCTCCCCGACGCGGAGGTGGCGGCGCAGCACTACCTCGACCACCGCCAGCAGCGCCTCGAGCAGGTCCGGGCCGCCGTCGCGGCCGGCGCCACCACGCCCCGCCAGGTCGTCGAGGTCGTGTACGCCGACGTCGACCGGGTGCTCTGGCCGGCGGCCGAGATGTCCGTGCGCGCCCAGCTCGACTACCTCGCCGCCCGACCATGACCTGCGCCGTCTGCGGCTCCCCGACCGTCCCCGGCGCCCGCTTCTGCTTCTCCTGCGGTGCTGCCCTCGCGAGCGACACCGTGCCGACCGAGGTCGAGACCGAGCGCCGCGTCGTCACCGTGCTGTTCGGTGACCTCTCCGACTTCACGAGCTGGGCGGAGGACCTCGACCCCGAGCGGGTCGGCGTCGTCACCGACCGCGTGCTGGCCAGCCTGGCCGCCATCGTCACCGAGCACGGCGGGCACGTCGACAAGCTCGTCGGCGACGGGATCATGGCGGTCTTCGGCGCGCCCACCGCCCACGAGGACGACCCGGAGCGGGCCGTGCGCGCGGCCTACAAGATGCAGACCGCGGTGCGCCGGCTGGTGGCGGAGGAGAGCGGCGGCGGGCGCCGGCTCGGGCTGCGCGTCGGCCTCAACACCGGCGAGGTCGTCGCCGGCGTGCAGGCGCACCTGGCCTACACCGTGGTCGGCGACACCGTGAACACCGCGTCGCGGCTGGCCGACTCCGCCGGCGTCGGAGCCGTCGTGGCCGGCCGCGAGACGGCGCTCGTCACGATGTCCGCGGCGAGCTGGCGGGCGCTGCAGCCCTTGCGGCTCAAGGGGAAGCGCGAACCGGTGGAGGCGTTCGAGCTGCTCGGCCTGCGGCCGGCGGGTGCCACCCGCGTCGGTCTCGGCGACGACGCCCCGTTCCTCGGCCGCGACGCCGAGCTCGGCCTGCTCGTGGGCCGGTTCTACGAGACCGTCGACGCCCGCGAGCCGTACGCCGTGCTCGTCACCGGCGACGCCGGGGTCGGCAAGACCCGTATCGCCCAGGAGGTGGTCCGGCGCATCTCGGAGGTGCCCGGCGCGCGGGTCCTGTGGGGCAGGAGCGCGCCGTACGGCGAGGGGCGCGACCTGGCCGCGGTCTCCGAGATGGTGCGGACCGCCTGCGGCATCGAGCCCGGCGACAGCATCGCGGTCGCCCGCGAGCGCGTCGCCCGGACGGTCGCCCGGCTGTCCCTCCCGCCGTACGACGCTGCCGTGCCGGCTCTGATGGCCGAGCGGCTCGGCCTGCTCCTCGGCCTCGAGGACGTGGACGCCGAGGGGCTGCGGGAGAGCGCCGCACCCGGCCCGCCGACCGGCGGCGGTCCGGTGCGGGAGGCCGTGGCCACGCTGTTCACCGCGATCGCCGCGGCCGGCCCGCTGCTGCTCGTCATCGACGACCTGCACTGGGCGACGCCCACCCTCATCGACGGGCTGCTCGAGGTCGCCAACGCGGTGCGCGGGCCGGTGCTGCTGCTCGCCCTCGGCCGCACCGAGATGCTCGACGTGCCGGGCCGGCCGCAGTGGTGGTCGCAGACCCGCACCGAGCTGGTGCCCCTCGCCCCGCTGGAGCCGGGCGCCGCGGAGCGCCTGCTGCGGGCCTACCTCGGCGCGAGCGAGCTCGACGACGCGGTGCGGTCGGCGCTGCTGGACCGGGCGCAGGGCAACCCGTTCTTCCTGGCCGAGCTGCTGCACCTGCTCATCGACCGGGGCGCCCTCGTCCGCGTCGGGACCCGCTGGGTGCTCGAGGGCGACGTGCCCGAGGACGTGCTGCCCGCCGGGGTCCAGGCGGTGCTGGCCGCCCGCATCGACGACCTCGACGGCCCGGCCAAGGGCGTGCTGCGCGACGCGAGCGTCCTCGGGCTGCGCGTCACGCTGCCCGAGCTCGAGGCCGTGGGACGGGCCAGCGGGCACGGCCAGCCGGACGTCGTCCGGGCCGCGGTGGACGCCCTCGTGGAGCGGCGGCTGCTCGAGCCGGAGGGCGAGGCCTACCGCTTCTCGCACACCCTCGTCCGCGACGTCGCGTACGCCGGGCTGGCCAAGGCCGAGCGCGCTCGCCGGCACGCGGCCGCCGCCGCCTGGTCGCTGGACAGCCTGCAGCTCGGGGCCGAGTCCGACCTGGTCACCGCGACCCAGGGGGAGCGCGCGGTGCAGCTCGCGGCGGAGATGGGGCTGCCGCCGGACGACCCGGCGTGGGCCGCCCGCCGTACCGCCTTCGACGCCCTCGCCCGGCTCGGGCACGCCGCCCTCGGTCGCGACGACGTGCTCGCCGCGGAGCAGCTGCTGGCCCGTGCGCTGGGGCTCGCCGAGGCGTCGGTGGACGGCTTCGGTCCGGCCGTCCTCATCCCGGTCCGCGTCGCGCACGCCGAGGCCCTCGCCGTGCTCAGCCGCCTGGAGGAGTCCGAGGCGGAGCTGTCCGCCGCCCTCGAGTCCCCCGAGCACCAGGTGCAGGCGCTGCTCGTGCTCGGCTCGGTGCGCCGGCGGCGCGGCGACCTGCGCGGGGCGCGCGAGGCGCTGGTCGGGGCGCTCGCGGCGGCGTCCGACCGCGGCGACGAGCGGCGGGCCGCCGAGGCGCTGCGCGCGCTCGGCCTGCTCGACTACTTCGAGGGCCGCTTCCGCGACGCCGAGCACCACGTCGAGCAGGCGAGGGTGCTGGCCGAGCAGGTGGGCGACCGGCGAGGCGTCGGGTGGGCCCTGCAGCACCTGGCCTGGAGCGCCACGACGCGCGGCGACTACGAGCTCGCGATGGAGGCGCTGCGCCAGGCGGAGGAGCACTTCGCCGCGCTCGAGGACATCGGCGGGCTGTCGTGGGTCGCCGGCACCGAGGGCTTCGTGCGGCTGCTGCAGGGGCGCTTCCACGAGGCCCGCGACCTCGCCGCGTCGGTGCTCCCGCTCGGCGAGCAGAAGGGCGACCGCTGGGGGGTGGCGGCCGCGCTCACCATCGACGCGATGGCGGCCGCGGAGCTCGGCGACGTCGTCGTCGCGGCGGCGGAGGCCGAGCGGGCGCGGGCCCGCTTCGCCGAGACCGGTGACGCCTGGGGGCAGGCGCTCGCCCTCGTCGCCGCGGGTGCGGCCGCGCGCGGCGCCGACCTGGCCGACCGCGCCGTCGCGTTCCTGCTCGAGGCCGTGGAGGTCTCCGAGCGCGGGCGGCACCCGGTCACCGCCACCCTCGCCCGGGTGGCGCTCGGCTACTGCTACCTCGACCTGGACCGGCTCGACGACGCCGAGTCGTGCGTCCTCGGCGTGGCCGTCACGCTCGGCGGTCTCGACCTCGAGCCGCACGCCTCGCTCGGCGCACGCGTGCTGCACGCCCAGGTGCTCCGCCGCCGTGGGGAGCCCGACCGCGCCCTCGCCGAGCTGGACGCCGCCCTGGCCGACTCCGCGAACGAGCCCGGCCTGCTGTTCCCCCGCCGGCAGGCCCTCGCGCACCGCGCCGGCACCCTGCTCGAGCTGGGCCGCACCGACGAGGCCCTGGCCGCGGCGCAGGCGGCGGTCGTGGCCCCTGCCGAGGACGTCCGCTCGGAGGTCGTCGCGCTCCGCGTGCTCGGCACCGCGCTGCGGGCGGCCGGGGACCCGGACGGCGGCCGGAAGGCGCTGGAGCAGGCCCTCGAGGCGGCCCGCAGCACCGGGCAGACCGCCGAGGTCGCGCCCACCGAGGCCCTGCTGGCGGCAGGATGACCGGATGACCGACCTGCTCGCCGTACCCGCCCGGTGGGTGACCCTGCGCACCGCCACCGAGGACGGTCTGCCCGTCGTCGTGCTCGTGGACCAGGCCGTCGTCACCACCTGCCCGTACGGCGACCACCCGGTGCAGGTGGCCGTCGGTGTTCCGTACCAGGCCGGGGAGGACGGGCTGCCGACCGAGGCGGAGACCCCGCGGCTGAAGGAGATGGAGCAGCACCTCGTCGACGCCGCGGCCGGCGAGGCGCGGCTCGTGGCGGTGATGACCCTCGAGGGCGTGCGGGAGTGGACGTTCTACGCGCGCGGCACCGAGTGGGTGACGCCGCTGCGCGAGATCGGGCTGAGCGTGCTCGAGACCGAGGACCCGGCGTACCAGGGCCTGCGGGAGCTCAGCGGGCTCGTCTAGCCAGCCGCTCGGCGTCGAGGATCGTCAGCGCGCGCGAGTCGACCCGCACCCAGCCGCGGGAGGCGAAGTCGGCGAGCGCCTTGTTCACCGTCTCGCGGGAGGCGCCGACGAGCTGCGCGAGCTCCTCCTGCGTGAGGTCGTGGTGCACGCGCGTGCCCTCGGGCTCGACCGAGCCGAAGCGCTCCGAGAGCGCGAGCAGCTGCTTGGCGACCCGGCCCGGGACGTCGGTGAAGATGAGGTCGGCGAGCGCGTCGTTGGTGCGCCGCAGCCGGCGGGCGAGCACGCGCAGCAGCTGCTCGGCGATCTCCGGCCGGTTCGTCAGCCAGGGCCGCAGCGCGGCGTGGGCGAGCGAGGCCAGGCGGGCGTCGGTCACCACGGTCGCGGTCGCGGTGCGCGGTCCGGGGTCGAACAGCGACAGCTCGCCGAACATGTCCGACGGCCCCATGACCGACAGCATGTTCTCGCGCCCGTCGGTGGCGCGGCGGCCGATCTTCACCTTGCCCTCGAGGACGATGTAGAGCGTGTCGCCCTGCTCGCCCTCGGTGAAGACCGTCTCGCCCCGGGCGTAGTCACCGAACTCCAGGGAGGCCGCGACGGCCTCGGCGGCCTCGCTCGCGATGCCCTGGAACAGCCCTGCTCTCGCCAGGACCTCGTCCACGCTGAGTCCTCCCCTTGCCGGTGGTGCTCCCCGTCGGCAGGAAGTGTGTCAGATCACGCCTGGACGTGGCCGTCCGGTTCGTGTTCGCCCAGCCCGCGCTCGACCCGCTCCATGGACAGCATGACCAGGAGCAGCACGACAGGCGACAGCAGGGCGAGCCAGAGAAGAGGCACGAGCCCAGTGTGTCAGGCCGGGATGCTGCGGCGCACGGGCTCCAGCGGGAGCGCCGACAGGCACAGCGTCGGCTCGTCGCGGTAGCGGGCGATCAGCTCGCTGGTGGCGGCGCCGATCCGGCGGTGCAGCGCCGAGCGGTAGTCGGACAGCTGGCGCTCGGCCTCGGCCAGGTCCTCGGCGAGGGCGGCCGTCGACTCGGGGTCGGAGGGGTCGACGAAGCGGTCCCACAGGCCGGCCAGGTCGGGCAGCGGGGGGATGTCGTCGACGGGGGTGATCTCGACGAGCGCCCGGCGCCCGGCACCGACGCGCTGGTCGGTGAGCACGGGGCGCAGCGTGTCGCTGTCGCCGTCCGAGCCGGCGAGCAGCAGGTCGAGGCGCGCCTGCAGGATGCGGCGCCAGTACGAGACCCGCGACTCCTCCGCGGCGAGCACCTTGCGGTACTCGCGCAGCGCGTCGAGCGAGAGGTGCGCGTGCTCCTCGGTCCGCTCGGGGGTGGGCCGCGCGGTCGGCTTGCGCGGCGTGGGAGCCGCAGTGGCGCGCACGACCGTGCTGGGGGTGGTGCTCGTCGCGTCCATCGGGGGCTCACTCCTGGGGTTCTTCGGCGGACTCCTCAGGCGTCGTCACGTTCTGCGAGGTCCTTGAGGAGGATTCACCCGCTCGGTCCAGCCCCGCATAGGGTTGGCGCATGGGCCGCCGCACCGAGGAGACCGCGCTGGCCCTCACGCGCAGGGCCCGTCGGACCAACCGGGAGCTCGCGGCCCTGTACCCCCACGCGCACTGCGAGCTCGACTTCACCACCCCCCTCGAGCTGGCGGTCGCGACGATCCTGTCGGCCCAGTGCACGGACAAGCGCGTGAACGAGGTCACCCCCGCGCTGTTCCGCGCGTACCCGACGGCGCGCGACTACGCGACCGCCGACCGCGCCGTGCTCGAGGAGCAGATCCGCCCCACCGGCTTCTTCCGCAACAAGGCGAGCTCGCTCATCGGCCTCGGCGCCGCCCTCGAGGAGCGGTACGGCGGTCAGGTGCCCGGGCGGCTCGAGGACCTCGTCACGCTGCCGGGCATCGGCCGCAAGACCGCGAACGTCATCCTCGGCAACGCCTTCGGCGTGCCCGGGCTCACCGTGGACACCCACTTCGGCCGGCTCGTGCGTCGCTTCGGCTGGACCGCGGAGACCGACCCGGTGAAGGTCGAGACCGCCGTGGCCGAGCTGCTGCCCAAGTCCGAGTGGACGATGTTCAGCCACCGGGTGATCTTCCACGGCCGGCGGGTGTGCCACTCCCGCAAGCCGGCCTGCGGCGCCTGCGCCATCGCCCCGCTGTGCCCGTCGTACGGCGAGGGGGAGACCGACCCGGTGCGGGCCCAGAAGCTGGTGCGGTCGGAGGAGTTCTTCACGGCGACGGCCGAGGCATGAGGCGCGCCCTCCTCGCCGGTGCTGCGCTCGCCCTCGTGGCGGCCTGCGGCGGCGGGTCCTCGCCCCGGGCCGTGACGGAGGACCTCGCGCCCCTGCGGGCGGCGGCCGCCCTCGCGCCCTGCCCCACCGGCGTCGGCCGGCTGCCGCACCTCGTGCTGCCCTGCCTCGGCGGTGGCCCCGACGTGACGCTCGACGGCCCGCCGTCCGGCGTCCCGACCCTGGTGAACGTCTACGGGTCCTGGTGCTCGCCCTGCCAGCGCGAGATGCCGGTCCTCGCCGCGTTCATGGCGCGGGCGAAGGGGAGGGTTGCGCTGCTCGGGGTCGACACCGAGGACGAGCCGCGGCTGGCCCTGCGGTTCGCCAAGGACCTCGGCCAGCACTGGCCCGCCGTCGTGGACGACGACGGCCGGCTGCTGCGCCACTACGCCTCGGGGCCGCCGGTCACGCTGTTCGTCGACCGCGCCGGTGCGGTCGTGTTCGTCCACCGCGGTCCCTTCACGTCGCTGGGGCAGGTCGTGACCGACGTGCAGCGCCACCTGGGGGTGGCGGTGTGAGCGTCCCGGAGTGGCTGCAGCCGTTGGCCGACGCGATCCCGCACGTGCAGGGCGAGCACTTCACGCGGTTCCTGCCGCCCGACGACTCGGGCCGGGCGAGCGCGGTGCTCGTGCTGTTCGGCGAGGGCCCGGACGGGCCCGACCTGCTGCTCATCGAGCGCGCCGCCACGCTCCGCTCGCACGCGGGCCAGCCGGCCTTCCCGGGCGGCGCCCAGGACCCCGAGGACGACGGCCCGGTGGCGGCTGCCCTGCGGGAGGCCACCGAGGAGGTCGGCCTCGACCCGTCGACGGTCGAGGTGCTCGGCATCCTGCCGGCCCTGTGGCTGCCGCCGTCCAACTTCGTGGTGCACCCGGTCGTCGCCTGGTGGCACGCCCCGCACCCCGTCGACGTCGTCGACGAGGGCGAGGTCGCGGCCGTGGTGCGGGTGCCGCTGTCGGAGCTCACCGACCCCGAGAACCGGTTCCGGGTCGTGCACCCCAGTGGTTTCACCGGCCCGGCCTTCCAGGTGCGCGGCCTGATGGTGTGGGGCTTCACCGCCGGGCTGCTGGCCGGGATCCTCACCCTCGCCGGCTGGGAGCGCCCGTGGGACACCTCCCGCACCCAGCAGCTCGACCCCGAGACCGTGCGCCTCGCCGCGCGCACCTGGCAGAACAGGGAGACCACATGACCCGCCCGCTCGCCGCTGCCGCGGTCCTGCTGCTGCTGGCCGGCTGCGGGGGCTCCGACAAGGCCGGTACGTCGGGCCTGAAGGTCACCGGCACCGTCACCGCCTCCGGTGCCCCCAGCGCCCAGACCGTGCGGCTGGGCATGACCGACGGCCTGACCTTCACGCCGAACGTCGTGCACGCCGCGGTGGGCTCGCTCGCGCTCACCGTCGAGAACTCCGGGTCGATCCCGCACAACCTCGTCTTCGACGACGACGCCCTCGGCAAGACCGACACGGTGAAGGGGCACGCGACGGCGACCCTGACGGTGCCGCTCACGAAGGCGGGCACCTTCCGGTTCACCTGCACGTTCCACTCGGGCATGGACGGCGAGATCGTGGTCGGCGGTTAGGGTCCGACGGTGCGTGGCGACCTGCTCGACCTCATCCTGCTCGGCGCGATCGTGCTCTTCGCGATCTCCGGGTACCGCCAGGGCTTCGTCGTGGGCGTGCTGTCCTTCGTCGGCTTCCTGGGCGGCGGCGTCCTCGGCGCGACGATCGCCCCGACGCTGCTGCGCACCGGACCGCTGTCGCACCTGTCGCGCACGCCGGTCGCGATCGGCCTGGTGTTCCTGCTGGCCTCCGTCGGGCAGGTGGTGGCGAGCGTCGCCGGCGCCTGGGTGCGCAAGCACCTGGTCTGGAAGCCGGTCCGCGTCGTCGACGCGGTGGCGGGCGCCGGGATCTCGGTCGTGTCGCTGCTGCTCGTCGCCTGGCTCGTGGGCACGGCGGTCGCGTCCTCGCCCTTCACCGGCCTGGCCGCGCAGGTGCGCCGGTCCCAGGTCCTGGCGGTGGTCGACGACGCCGTGCCGGGCGGGGCCAAGAGCCTGTTCGACAGCTTCCGGTCGCTCATCGACGACCGCGGGTTCCCCGAGGTGTTCGGCGACCTCGTGCCGACCCAGGTGCACCCGGTGGACCCTCCCGACGCGACGCTCGCCCGGTCCGCGGTGGTGACCGCCGTACGCAGCCGGATCTTCAAGATCACCGGAGTGGCGCGGTCCTGCTCCCGGCGCATCGAGGGCACCGGCTTCCTGTACGCCCCGCACCGCGTGATGACCAACGCGCACGTCGTGGCGGGCGTGCGGTCCCCGAAGGTGCACGTGGGCGACCGCGAGCTCGACGCCACCGTGGTCGTCTACGACCCCAACCGCGACGTGGCCGTGCTCGACGTCCCCGACCTCACCGCCCGCCCGCTCGTCCTCGGCGGCCGGGCCCGCACCGGGGAGAGCGCGATCGTCATCGGGTACCCGCAGGACGGCCCGTACCGCGCCGACCCCGCCCGCGTCCGCGGCGTGCAGGAGGCCAAGGGGCCGAACATCTACGAGAACCGCACCGTCGTCCGGGAGATCTACGCGCTGCGCGCGCGGGTGCGCCCCGGCAACTCCGGCGGCCCGCTCGTGAGCACCCGCGGCGAGGTCCTGGGTGTGGTGTTCGCGGCCGCTGCCGACGACCCGCAGACCGGCTACGCGCTCACCGCCCGGGAGGTCTCGGGGGACGCCGACGCCGGCCGGTCCGCCACCGCGTCCGTGAGCACGGGCCGCTGCGACTAGCTCTTCGCGCTCCCGGTGAAACCGCCTGAAAGCGGGCACAGATCACCCGGGTGGGGGCTGTCACAGCGCGTCTCCCGGTCGATCTGGTCGTTGAGTGCTTACAGTTGCAAGCAGGTGGGTGCCCGAATCGGGCGCCCCGGACAACCCAGGAGGTGCGCCGTGACCCCCGCTACGGCGAACCGCACGCACGTCTCCCGGCGCATCGCCGCGGACCCCACCAGCACCGCCCTGCTCCTCGCCGGCGCGACCGCGCTCGAGCTCTGGCCCGGCCTGCGCCGCGTGGCCGAGGTCAGCGGCCGCGTGGTCGTCGAGACCGACATCCGCGACGCGGCCCGGGCGGCGAGCGTCCGCGCGCTGCCGCCGCAGCGCACCCCCACGTCGTACCTCACCCGCTTCGAGTGGGCCGGCCCCGGGCTGCCCGCGACGACCGGCGAGCTCACCCTGTCGTACGCCCCCGCGGACGAGGGCGGCGTCGCGACGACCGCGGAGCTGGTGCTCACCGGCTCGGGCTTCGAGGGCACCGTCCTCGACGCCGAGCTGCTCGAGCAGATGGCTCGGGGCTTCCTCGACAACCTCGCCGAGGCCGCCGAGCTCAGGAACCGCGCGGCGTAGTCCCTGCGACGTGCTCCAGCAGGAGCGCGCTCACCAGCTCCGGGTCCTCCTCGTGCGGGAAGTGCCCCAGACCGTCCAGGACCTCGAGCTCGTACCCGCTGTGGGCGTAGGCCCCTGAGCCGTGCGCGCTCTCGGTGCGGATGCACCCGTCGAGGGCGCCGTGCAGCTGCAGCACCGGCACCTGCACCCCCTCGGCCAGCAGCCGCAGGTAGCGCCGCCCGCTCGGCCGGACCTGCGAGCGGAAGGCCCACCGGTAGTACTCCAGCGCGCAGTTCGCCGTCGCCGGGATCGCCATCGCCTCGGTGCACCGCCGCTCGGTCTCGGCGTCCGGGAACCCGGGTCCGCCCCACCGGTGCAGGAGCTCGCCGACCAGGTCGCCCTGGATCAGCCTGCGCTCGGGGAGCATCGGCGTCTGGAAGAACCCGATGTACGCCGACATCCGCGCCTGCGCCCAGTCGCGCTTCAGCGCCTGCGCCATGCGCAGCGGGTGCGGGATCGACACCGTCGTGAGCCGGTTCACCACGCCGGGGTGCAGCGAGGCGGTGGCCCAGCCCAGGACGCCGCCCCAGTCGTGGCCGACGACCCAGGCGCCCGGGTGGCCCAGGGCGCGCACCAGCCCGGCCACGTCGTTGGCCAGCGTGTACGCGTCGTACCCGCGCGGCGGCTTGTCGGTCGCGCCGTACCCGCGCAGGTCCGGCGCGACCGCGTGGAAGCCGGCGTCGCCGAGCGCGACGAGCTGGTGCCGCCAGGACCACCAGAACTCAGGGAACCCGTGCAGCAGCAGGACCAGCGGCCCGTCGGACGGGCCGTGCTCGGCCACGTGGAAGCGCAGCCCGGAGGCGGTGACGTCGCGGTGACGCCACGGCCCCTCGACGAGGACGACGCTCTCTTCGACGCTCACGCGGTCAGTCTTCCTGACCGCCGCTCCCCATCTTCGCGTTGATGGCGTTGACGACCGTCGGGTCGGCCAGCGTCGTCACGTCCCCGAGCTCCCGGTGCTCGGCCACGTCGCGCAGCAGCCGCCGCATGATCTTGCCGCTGCGGGTCTTCGGGAGCTCGGGTGTGATGAGGATCTGCCGGGGCTTCGCGATGGGCCCGATCTCCTTCGCGACGTGGTCGCGCAGCGCCTTGGCGAACGCCTCGCCGTTCGCCTCGTCGTCGGCGACGTGCCCGCGCGGGGTGACGAAGGCGACGATGGCCTGACCCGTCGTGGCGTCGCTGGCGCCGACGACCGCGGCCTCCGCGACCGAGGGGTGCGAGACGAGCGCCGACTCGACCTCGGTGGTGCTGATGCGGTGCCCGCTGACGTTCATGACGTCGTCGACCCGGCCGAGCAGCCACAGCACGTCGTCGTCGTCCCACTTGGCGCCGTCGCCCGCGAAGTACCGCCCGTCGAAGCGCGACCAGTAGGTCTGCCGGTACCGCTCCTCGTCGCCCCAGATGCCGCGCAGCATCGCCGGCCAGGGCTCGTCGAGGGTGAGGAAGCCGGCCTTGGTGGGCTTCCCCTCGCCGTCGACGACGTCGACCTCGATGCCGGGGAACGGGAACGTCGCCGAGCCGGGCTTGGTTGTCGTGATGCCCGGCAGCGGCGTGATGAGGATCATCCCGGTCTCGGTCTGCCACCACGTGTCGACGATCGGAGCACGCCCGCCGCCGATGTTCTCGTGGTACCAGAGCCAGGCCTCCGGGTTGATCGGCTCCCCGACGCTGCCGAGCACGCGCAGGGAGCTCAGGTCGTGCGCGCCCGGCAGGGCGTCGCCCCACTTCATGAAGGTGCGGATGGCGGTCGGCGCGGTGTACAGGACCGTCACGCCGAGCTCGGCGACGATGCGCCACCA
>DATJGA010000081.1:0-2343 GCA_035495395.1 Mycobacteriales bacterium
GTGAGCCTCAGCTTCAGCGGCGCAGGGCAGGGCTGACCCATGCGGATGCAGCTCCCCCGTGCGGCGGCCGTCACGACGACGGTGGCGGTCGTCGCCGTCCTCGCCTCAGGCGTCGCGTACGCGTACCAGCGGTCCACCGGCACCGGAACGGGATCCGCGACGACGGCAAGCGGGCTGGCTGCGTTCCACACGACAGCGACCGTGGCGCAGGGCGCCAAGCTGTACCCCGGGGGCACGGCACCGCTGACGCTGAACATCGACAACACCGGGAACAGCTACACGCTCACCGTGACCAGCGTCGCCCTCGACTCCACGCGATCCGTCACCGGCTGCACCGCGCCCGCCATCACCGTCTCCGCGGGGACGTGGTCCGGAGTCGTCGTCGCTGCCAACAGCAGCTCGGGAGCGATCACCATCCCGGGCGCTGTCGCCATGGGCCTCGCCGCGAGCACCGACTGCCAAGGCGCATCCCTCAGGATCCCCGTGACGCTGACAGGACACAGCTGATGAAGCGCGTTCTCACCGTCGCCACCCTCACGCCCGTGGGGGTCCTCGGCGTGAGCGGTCTCGCGCTGGCCCTGTGGACCGTCGCCTCGACCGGCGCCGCGGGTTCCGCTGCGGTGGACAGCCTTGGTGCGGCCGCGACGGTGAGCACCTCGAACGTGACCGCGACCAGCGTGTCCATCAACGTCGACGCAAAGCCGGCGACCGGCCCGACGCCGACGAGCTACCGCGTCGACCGCACCGCGCCGAGCGCCGCCCCTTCGGTCTGCACGATCACCGGCGGCACCGGAAGCTGCGTCGACTCCAACCCCGTCCCCGGAGTCACGAACACGTACGCCGTCTACTCACGACTCGGGACGAGCTGGGTCTCCGCGACCTCCGCGACGGCCTCCGCGAACGTGCCCAGCAGCGACACCACCGCCCCTGTCACGACGGCCACTCCGAGCCCTGCACCCAACGGCGCCGGCTGGAACAACGCGAACGTGAGCGTGGCTCTGGCCGCCGGCGACAACACGGGCGGGACCGGCGTCAAGCAGATCACCTACTCCGCGAGCGGTGCCCAGGCCATCAGCTCAACTCCGGTCTCCGGCGCCTCCACGAGCGTCAGCATCACGACCGAGGGCACCACGACGATCAGCTACTTCGCCACGGACAACGCGAACAACGTCGAGACCACGAAGACCGTCACCATCAAGCTCGACAAGACCGCGCCCGGCGCTCCCACAGGCCTGACCCTGACAACGGCCACGGACAGCGGCTCGTCGAACTCTGACGGCATCACCAGCAACACGGCACCGACGTTCACGGGCAGCGCAGAGGCCAACAGCACCATCTCGCTGTTCAACGGCGCGACTCAGGTGGGCACGGGCACCACCAACGGCACCGGCACCTTCACCGTCACCATCAGTCCCGCTCTCGCCCAGGGCAGCTACTCCATCACGGCCAAGGCGACTGACGCCGCGGGCAACACCTCCGCCGCGTCCACCGCCAAGAGCCTCGTCATCGACACCGCGGCATCGATCATCAGCATGGGTCAGATCACCGGCAGCACGTCGAACGGCAACGGGACGATCAACGGGACGATCAACGAGTTCGCCACCTACACCTACGTGATCTGTGCTGGAGCAGCCACGTCGTGCACGACCCCAGCTGCGAGCGGCAGCGGCTCGTCGGCGGCGACCACCCCCTTCGGCTGGTCCATCGGCTACAACCTCGCCAAGAGCACGCAGTACACCGTGACGGTCACTGCCACGGACAAGGCAGGGAACGTCTCCACGCCCACCTCGAAGACCTGGAACACCGGAACGCTCCCGGCCTGACGGAACGCACCTGGCAGGATCTCTCGGGTGAGCGACCCGAGCCCTCTTGACCGCCTGGAGCAGCTTCTCGACCTCGAGAAGATCGAGGAGGACATCTTCCGCGGCACACAGCCGGCCGAGTCCCTGATGCGGGTCTTCGGCGGCCAGGTCGCGGGCCAGGCGCTCGTCGCCGCGGGCCGGACAGTCCCACCCGACCGCCCGGTGCACAGCCTGCACGCGTACTTCCTGCGTCCCGGCGACCCGTCGGTCCCGATCGTCTACGAGGTCGACCGGATCCGCGACGGCAAGGGCTTCACCACGCGCCGCGTCGTCGCGGTCCAGCACGGCAAGGCCATCTTCAACCTCAGCGCCTCGTTCCAGCTCCCGGAGACGGGGCTGGAGCACCAGCAGCAGATGCCCGCCGTACCGGACCCGGAGTCACTCCCGACGCAGGCCGAGCGCCTCGCGCCGTACGCGGAGGAGGCTCCCTGGTACACGCGGCCGCGCCCCATCGACATCCGGTACGTCGGGGACCCGCCCC
>DATJGA010000082.1:0-4327 GCA_035495395.1 Mycobacteriales bacterium
CAGCAGGAAGCCGGCCCCGAGCCCCGCGAAGCCCTTCTCGAACTGGTGCTCCGGGGCGATCGTGAACGCGCCGCTCTCCACGTCGCCGAGGTCGCCGAAGAAGTGCCGGTAGAGGCCGAACAGCGTCATCCCGAGGATCGCCGCCATGAAGCCGTAGGTGGGTACGGCGAACGCCGAGCCCGACTCCTTGACGCCCCGGAGGTTCACGGCCATGAGCAGGAGCACCAGGCCGACCGCCACCTCCGGCTCGCGGCCCTCGACGAACGGCAGCGCCGAGGCCGCGTTCTGCACGCCCGACGACACCGACACGGCAACGGTGAGCACGTAGTCGACGAGCAGCGCGGCCGCGACGGTGAGCCCGAACCGCTTGCCGAGGTTCTCGTTCGCGACCTCGTAGTCGCCGCCCCCGCTGGGGTAGGCGTGCACGTTCTGCCGGTACGACGCGACCACCGTCAGCATGACGAGGACGACCGCGAGCCCGACCTTCCACGAGTAGGAGTAGGCCGCCAGCCCCGCCACGCTCAGGGTCAGGAAGATCTCGTCCGGGGCGTAGGCGACCGACGACAGCGCGTCGCTCGCGAAGACCGGCAGCGCGATCTTCTTGGGGAGCAGGGTCTCGCCGAGGCGGTCGCTGTGGAGCGCCCGCCCCAGGAGCACGCGCTTGACGACGTCGTTGACCCTCGGCACGCGCAGCAGCCTACGGTCGACGCCCCGTGTAGCGTCCTGCCCGGTCCCGGCACCCGGCCGGGAAGGCAGATGAGGGCACCGTGCACGTCGTGATCATGGGCTGCGGGCGAGTCGGCTCCGCGCTCGCGAAGAGCCTGGAGAGCAAGGGCCAGACCGTCGCCATCATCGACCAGGACGCCACCGCCTTCCGGCGGCTGAGCAGCGACTTCGCCGGCCTGCGCGTCACCGGCGTCGGCTTCGACCGCGACACCCTCATCGAGGCGGGCATCGAGCGGGCCGACGCCTTCGCGGCCGTGAGCTCCGGCGACAACAGCAACATCATCGCCGCCCGGGTGGCGCGCGAGACGTTCGGCATCGAGAACGTCGTCGCCCGCATCTACGACTCCGGCCGGGCCGAGGTGTACCAGAAGCTCGGCATCCCGACGGTCGCGACGGTGCGCTGGACCGCCGACCAGATCATGCGCCGGCTGCTCCCCGCCGGGACGCTCAGCGAGTGGCGCGACCCGAGCGGCAAGGTGGCGCTCGCCGAGGTCGCCGTGTCGCACGACTGGATCGGCCACCGGCTCCGCGACCTCGAGGAGGCCTCCGGGGCGCGGGTGGCGATGCTCACCCGGCTCGGCAACGGGATCCTGCCGCAGCGCGACACCGTGCTGCAGGAGGGCGACCTCGTGCACGTGACGATGCTGTGGGAGGACCGGGAGCGGGTCGAGACCGCGTTCGCCGCCGGACCGGTCGAGGAGGGTGAGCACTGATGCGCGTCGCCATCGCCGGGGCCGGCAACGTGGGCCGCTCCATCGCCGCCGAGCTCCTGGACAACGGACACAGCGTGCTGCTCATCGAGCGCGAGCAGCGCTCGATGAAGGTCGCCACCGTGCCCGACGCGGAGTGGCTGCTCGGCGACTGCTGCGAGATGGACTCCCTCGTGCAGGCGCGGCTGCAGGACTGCGACGTCGTGGTCGCCGCCACCGGCGACGACAAGGCGAACCTCGTGCTGTCGCTGCTCGCCAAGACCGAGTTCGGCGTGGCCCGCGTGGTCGCCCGGGTCAACCACCCCAAGAACGAGTGGCTGTTCAACGAGGCCTGGGGCGTGGACGTCTCGGTGTCGAGCCCTCGCCTGCTGGCCGCGGTGGTCGAGGAGGCGGTGAGCGTCGGCGACCTGGTGCGGCTGCTCACCTTCCGCCAGGGCCAGGCGAACCTCGTCGAGCTGACGCTCGCGCCCGATGCCGACCTGGTCGGCCGCACGGTGGGCTCCATCACCTGGCCCACCGACAGCGCCCTGGTGGCGATCCTGCGCGAGGGCCGGGTCCTCACCCCCGCCCCCGAGGGCGCGCTCGAGGCCGGTGACGAGCTGCTGCTGGTGGCGAGCGCCGAGGTCGAGGGCGAGCTCGACGCCCTGCTCACCCGCACGACGAGCTGAGACCGGTTCGCTGCTGCACCGACGGGTACACCGCGGGGAGACACCACCGAGGAGGCTCCCGTGACCCAGGACGTCGTCGACCTGATCCTCAACGACCACCAGCAGGTGAAGCAGCTGTTCGCGCAGCTCCAGGACCAGCCGGCCGCGCGCCCCAACCTCGTGCCGGTGCTCGTCACCCTGCTCACCGCCCACTCGCGGGCCGAGGAGGCCGAGGTCTACCCCGCCGCCCGGTCGGAGGCGGGCGAGACCGAGGAGGTCGAGCACAGCCAGGAGGAGCACCTGCTGGCGGACCAGCTCCTGAAGAAGCTGGCCGCGACCGACCCCGCGTCGGCGGACTTCGACGGCGCCCTCGACGAGGTGGTGAAGGCGGTCACGCACCACATCGAGGAGGAGGAGGCCAAGGTGCTCCCCGGCCTGCGCCAGCGGCTCGACGCGACGCGCCTCGGCGAGCTCGGCGAGGCCTTCCTCGCCAGCCGGCAGGACCACCTCGGCGAGCAGCCGATCGACCTGCGCAAGAGCGAGCTGCTGCAGCAGGCGATGAACGCGGGCGTGCCCGGGGCCTGGGAGATGAGCAAGGACCAGCTCGAGAAGGCGCTCGCGGCCCGCGCGGACAGCTAGGCGGCGGGCTCGGCCTCTGCCTCCGCGGCGGGGAGCCCGGCGCGCTTCACGAGCGCGACGGTGAGCAGCGCCGACCCGACGATGAGCGGCCACTTCACGGCGTTGATGACGACGAGGATCGCGAGGTTGTCCTGCGGCCGGTCGCCGTACAGCGCGTAGACGGTGCTCGCCACGCCCGCGCGCACGAAGAACGACGCGCACCACACTCCGGTGGACAGCATGCACGCGCGGCGCAGCGGCGGGTGCTCGCGCCACACGGCGTACCGGGGGTCGGCCGCGGCCAGCCCCAGCGCGACGGCGGGCCGGCGCACCAGCAGCGAGATGCCGAAGGCGACGCCGGACCCGGCGGTGATGAGGATGCCCGGCAGGAAGATGCCCTTGCCGGTGCCGGTGCTGCGCACGATGACCACCGCGAGGAGCAGCCCGAAGAACCCGCTGAACGCCTGCTGCAGCGACTCCCCCTGCCGGTGCCGCAGCCCGACCACGAGCAGGCCGCACACGACGGCCGCGGCGATGGAGGCGTTGAGGGAGGCGAAGAAGCGCACCACGACGAAGACCGTGGCCGGCAGCGAGCCGTCGAACAGCCCCTTCCAGCCGCCGAACACCTCGAGCAGGGTCGCGGTCGTGAGGTCCTCGGCGGGGGCGGCGGCGGCCGGCTCCTCAGCCACGCTTCACCCGCAGCTCGTACGACGGGTTGAACACGGTCGGCTTCCCGTCCCGCTGCGTCAGCCGGCCGCGGGCCACGAGGGACCGACCCGGGTCGAGCCCCCTGATCCGGCGACGTCCCAGCCAGACGAGCGTCACCGTGCCGGTCCCGTCGTACAGCTCGGCCTCGAGGGTGGGGACACCGGCGAGGGGCCGCAGCACGACCTGCCGCAGCGTGCCCGCGACGACCACCGGCTCCCCGACCTGGCAGGAGCTCACCGGTGAGGCGCCGACCGCCACCGTCTCCGACCGCAGGTCCGCGCCGTGCATCTCGTGCTCGTCCGCCGTCAGCCGGTGGAGAGCCCGCCGCAGCCGTCCCGGTTCCTGTCCCACGGCTCGATGCTAGGTCAGTAGACCTCGGTGATCTCCGGACCGCGCTCCGGGAGCGCGACGCGGGGCGCGCCCGGCTCCTCCGCCGGCGGCTGGGCGGCCTGCTGCGCCTCCGCCGGCAGCGTGAGCACGAGCGGCTCACGAGCGGGCATCGGGTCGGTGCCGCGCACGACGACCACACCCCGGACCGCCTCGAGCAGCGGGCGCGCCGCGCCGTCGTCGGTGGCGGCGGGACCGGTCAGCAGGGCGCGCAGGAACCACCGCGGACCGTCGACCCCGACGAACCGGGCCGGCGCCTGCACGACGCCCTGCCCCGGCACCTCGTTCGGCACGACCGCCCGGAGCTCGGTGCCGAGGGTCCCGGTCTCCTCGGTGGCCCGGCCGCCGCCGGTGTTGAGCGCGTCGGCGATCTCCTGCCGCACCTCGTCCCAGATGCCCTCGCTGCGCGGGGCCGCGAACACGTTGAGCTGCGCCGTCGACTCCCCGTGCACCAGCGTCACGGCCATGACCTGGCCCTCGGGGTTCAGCTCGAGCCGCAGCTCGACGTTCGGCGGGATGGCGACCTGCAGC
>DATJGA010000083.1:0-6006 GCA_035495395.1 Mycobacteriales bacterium
ACGACGTCACCGACTCCGGCAGCGCGCCCACGATCGAGGGCCCGGAGCGCGCTGTGCTCGAGGGCATGACCAACAAGGTGCTGCTCGAGGCGGTGAAGAAGCTGAACGCCGAGCAGCAGGAGTGCATCGTGCTGCGCTTCCTGCAGGGCCTGTCGGTCGCCGAGACCGCCCAGGTGATGGGCAAGAACGACGGCGCGATCAAGGCCCTGCAGTACCGCGCCATCCGGACCCTCGGCAGGCTGCTCCCCGAGGGCGTGGAGCTGTGACGACCACGCTGCGTCACGGCTCGTGCCGGAGCGCCACCGCCGCACAAGATCTCGGACAAAACGGGTCGCAAGCCGTCACCCTGAGGACCCCTGCGTCGTTGGGTGAGAGGACGACACGGGCCCCCCGACCCGTCGCACCTCGTCTCCCAGCGAACACCCCGAGAGGACCCCGGTCATGAACCCCCTGGGCAACCGGGCCCGAGCCGACGAGCTCGCGCGCCTGCTCGAGGGTTCGTCGTACGGCGGGGCGGCGACGGCGTCGAGCAGCTTGGCGGCGCTGGCCGCCCGGCTGCGCGCGGTGTCGCCGGCGCTCGAGGAGGTCACCCCCCTCCGGCCCGAGTTCCGCGCCGCGCTGCGCCAGCGCCTCGTCGCGGTGGCGACGGTCCAGGCGCCGCAGGCCGCACCGGCCGCGGTCGCCGTACCGGCCGGCTCCTTCGACCGGGTGCTGGCCTGGTCGCGCACCTGGACCGCCCAGAAGCGCCTCGCCCTGGCGAGCGGCGCGATGGCCGGCGTCGTCGCGCTGACCGGTGTGGGCGTGGCCTCGTCCCGCTCGCTGCCGGGGCAGCCCTTCTACGGCCTCAAGCGCGCGAGCGAGGGGCTGCAGCTGCAGATGGCGGACGGCGACACCGCCAAGGGCACCAAGCACCTGGAGTTCGCGGCGACGCGGCTGCGCGAGGTCCGCGCGCTCGCCCACGGCGACGGCGAGCTCGCGCTCGGCACCGCCGGGCACGGAGGCACGCTCGCGGTCGGCCTCGCCACGAGCTCGCTGCAGAGCCGGATCACGCAGACGCTGGCGGACTTCGACGACGAGACGACGAAGGGCCGGTCGCTGCTCGAGGGCGTCTACCGCAGCACGGGGCGGACCGCTCCGCTGCGCGTGCTCACCGAGTTCTCCACCCAGCAGAAGGACCGGCTCAGCACGCTCATCCCCGAGCTCCCCGCCGGTACGGCGAACGCGGCTGCCCAGTCCCTCGCGCTCGTCACCGAGGTCGGCTCGACCGCCACCCAGCTGCTCGCGATGGGCACCTGCAGCGCCTCGTGCGACCCGAGCACCGCCGGCCCGTCGCTGCCGGTCGAGCCCGGGCCCACGCCCGGCACGAGCGCGAGCCCCGACGACAACGGCGTCCCCCCGTGCACCTGCGTGGAGCCGAGCACCACCCCGGAGCCGACACCCGGCCCGACCACCGAGCCCACGTCCGGCCCGACCTCGGAGCCGACCCCGACCGGGAGCCCGCGCCCGTCGCCGACCAGCAGCCCGACCCCGGGCGTGCTGCCGACGATCGTGCCGACCGCTCTCCCGACCATCCTGCCCACGATCCTGCCGACGCTGCTGCCGCCGCTGCCGCAGCCGACCGACCTCGCGTCGGCGCTCCCCACCCTCCTGCCCGAGCTGTCGCTCGAGCCGTAGGACCCCCGTGCCGGGGGTACTGGCCGGCGCGTAGGCGGGGCGATACGCTCCGTGATGTGACGGATCGAGCCTTGTGCCCGGTTTGTCCCGCAAACCCGGAGCTACCGAAAAATACCCCGTGTGCCACCCGTCACCTACGCTCGGAAGGCTCGTTGAGGGGGGCAAGACGGCACGCCCCGGGCCACACCAAGGCCCGGTTCAAGCGAAACGTCCGGAATGCCGAGATCGTCACCAACCTCAAAGTGACAGAACCGCTACAAGGGGATCACATGACCAGCACTGGACGGGTCGCGCGGCTGACCGCTCTTGCCCTCGCTACCGGCACGCTCGTCGCCGCCGGTGCCGGCACGGCGGGTGCCACCAGCACCCAGAAGACCGATTACACCGCGTCGGGTGGCGGCTCCGTCATCGCCCTGACCATCAACATGCCGTCGCAGCTGAACCCGGTGCTCGACGCCGCGGGCCTGCCGCACGCCCTGACCCAGAAGCTGGTCCTGACCGGTGGCGCGATCCGCACCGCCGACGTCAAGGCCATCGCGACCTCCACGCTGGGCGCCGACGGCAACGTCGTCGCGCTGTCCGGGCTGCTCGACAAGAGCGTCACCGCCGAGTACGGCAAGCCCGCCCCGGCTCCCTTCACGGTCCTGCCGGCCGAGCTCACGAACGCCCTCGCCGGCTACGGCATCCACGTCCGGGCGCTCGAGCTCAACTCCTCCGCGGCCAACCCGGCCGTGGACGGCGAGCTCTCGCACAGCCTGAGCACCGTCGCCGACCTCACGGTCGACGGCAACGGCGCGGTCACCGCGCTGCTGCAGGCGGTCACCGCGCAGGTCCAGGCGATCCTCGCCACCGCGCTCGGCACCGCGACCGCCAGCCAGCTCCAGTCGCTCGGCCCGGTGAGCGGCGGCCTGCAGACCGTCACGAACCTCGTGCCGAACCTGCTGAACTCGGTCACCGACACGCTCGACGCCGCGACCCAGGGCACGACCACGCCCCTCACGGACGCCGAGAAGGCCGCGGTCCAGACGGTCATCACGCAGCTCAACAACCTGCCGAACCTGCTGACCAGCACGGTCGCCGCGCAGTCCGCGGACACCTCGCTGCTGAAGGTCGGCCTCATCGAGTCCGAGCAGAAGGTCACCCGCGCGGCGGGCGTCGTCACCTCCACCTCCACCAACAAGCTGGTGGGCGTGAGCGCCCTCGGCGGCCTGGTGACGGTCGACGGCCTCACCTCCGCGGCCACCGCCGCGCTCGGCAACGGCTTCCACAAGGCCACCGCCGACCCGGGCCAGAACGCGATCCTCAACGCTGACGTCGCGCACCTGCTGCAGATCAAGCTCGGCAGCGACCTCGGCGTCACCGTCTCCGGCCTGCCGGCGCAGCTGCAGCCGGTCGTGCAGGGCGCGCTCGACCAGATCAGCGCACTGCTCAGCGGCGTCCTCGGCGCCACGCTGACGCAGACCGCGGTCGGCCCGAAGACCGACACCGCGGAGCACGCGTCCAGCTCGGTCTCGGCGGCGCACCTGGTCGTCAACCCGACCCTGCCCGGCCTGAACACCCCGCTGTTCGACAAGCCGATCCTGGACATCCAGTTCGTCCCGGCCACGGCTGACGTCAAGGCCAACGCTGTCGTCCCGCCGACCGTCACCAACCCGGCCGCCGCGCACAGCACCCCGGTGTTCGCCCCCACGGGTGCGAACTTCGCCCTCACGGCGCCCATCGCGATCGGCCTCATGGGCCTCGCGGTCGTCGCCCGCCGCCGCCGCCTCGCGCACCTCGGCGAGTAGCAGCAGCACCTGCGTCACCGAAGGGCCCCGCTCCGTTCAGGAGCGGGGCCCTTCCGCTTGGCTAGGGTTTGCCCCGACGGGGGTCACGACGGGAGCTCAGGTGGCGAGGCTGCGCGGCAGGTCGGGCGGCGGCGACGGGGTGTCCGCGGTGCTCGCGGGGGCCGCCTCGGCAGCAGCGGCGGAGGTCGAGGCGTCGCTCGCCGTACCGGCCGACCGGACGGCGGCCGCCTTCTTCGACGTCGACAACACGATGATCCGCGGCGCCTCGATCTACTTCTTCGGCAAGGGGATGGCAGGTCGCGGGCTCATCACCACGAAGGACCTGATCCGGTTCGGCTTCCAGCAGCTGAAGTTCCGGGTCGCCGGCAAGGAGGACCTGGGCGCCGTCGCGGAGGCCCGCGAGAAGGCGCTCTCGCTGGTGGCGGGCAAGCCGGTCGCGGAGATCGTCGCGTACGGCGAGGAGATCTACGACGAGCTGATGGCCGAGCGGATCTGGTCCGGCACCCGGGCGCTGGCGCAGACCCACCTCGACGCGGGTCAGCGGGTCTGGCTGGTCACCGCGACGCCGGTGGAGCTCGCCCGCATCATCGCCAAGCGGCTCGGCCTCACCGGGGCGCTGGGCACCGTCGCCGAGGTCGAGAACGGCCTGTACACCGGCCGCCTCGTGGGCGAGCCGCTGCACGGCCCGTCGAAGGCGGAGGCGGTCAAGGCGCTCGCCGAGCGGGAGGGGCTCGACCTGGCCCGCTGCACGGCGTACTCGGACTCGGCGAACGACATCCCCATGCTGTCGACGGTGGGCACCGCGGTCGCGATCAACCCGGACACCCAGCTGCGCGCCGAGGCCAAGGAGCGCGGCTGGGAGGTGCGCGACTTCCGCACCGGGCGCAAGGCCGCGAAGGTCGGCATCCCGGCGGCGGGGGGCGTCGGCCTCGTCGTCGGCGGGGTGCTCGCCGGTACGGCGATGCGCCGCTCGCTGCGGCGCCGCTAGAAGAAGACGCTGCGGCGCTGCATGAGCAGCGTGTAGAGCGTCGACTGGATGGTCTCCCGCACCTGGTCGGTGAGGTTGAAGACCAGCATCGGGTCGTCCGCGGCCGCCGAGCCGAGGTGCGCGGTCTCGATCGGCTCGCCGAACTCGATGATCCACTTCGACGGGAGCGGGATCGCGCCCAGCGGGCCGAGCCACGGGAAGAACGGCGTGATCGGGGCGTACGGCAGGCCCAGCAGCCGGGCCAGCGTCTTGGCGTTGCCGATGAGGGGGTAGATCTCCTCGGCGCCGACGATCGACACCGGGATGATCGGCGTGCCGGTGCGCAGCGCGGCCGAGACGAAGCCGCCGCGACCGAAGCGCTGCAGCTTGTACCGCTCGGAGAACGGCTTGCCGACGCCCTTGAAGCCCTCGGGGAAGACCCCGACCAGCTCGCCGTTGCTCAGCAGCCGCTCGGCGTCGGCGTTGCAGGCGAGGGTCTGACCGCTCTTGCGGGCGAGCGGCGCCACGACCGGCATGGTGAAGACGAGGTCCGCACCCAGCAGCCGCAGGTGCCGGTGCGCCGGGTGGTGGTCGTGCACGGCCAGCGAGGCCATCACGGCGTCCACCGGGATGGTGCCGGAGTGGTTGGCGACGATCAGCGCGCCACCCGTGTCGGGGACGTTGTCGAGCCCACGCGTCTCGACGCGGAACCACTTGTCGTAGACCGGCCGCAGCGGCGGCATGAGCACGTGGTGGGTGAGGTCGCGGTCGAAGCCGAACTCGTCGACCTCGTAGTCGCCGGTGAGGCGGCGGCGCAGGAACGCCAGCCCGCCGGCGAGCTTGCGCTCCCAGTCCGGCTGCGGCGGCGCAGGCGGGGGCGGCGGCGTGGCGTCGGTCTTCGGCGTCGACCGGGTCGCGCGCTTCTTCGGCGGCTCGTCGCCCGAGCGCAGCGCGATCACCTTGGCCTCAGGCACGGACCGTCTCCTTCGGAGCTGCGGGGCGCCGGCCTGCCAGCAGCGCGAGGACGCGCTCCTCGGCGGCCGCGACCGTCTCGGGGTTGAAGATGCGCGGCGAGCGCTCGACGAAGGACTGCATCGCCTCGGTGGTCGTGCGCGGCGCCCAGTCGAGCTCGCGGCGCAGCCGGCTGGTGTCCGCCACCCGGCCGTGCTCGAGGTAGCGCATCTGCTCCGGCGAGAAGTCGACGAGCCCGGCGCGGCGGAACAGGCCGGCCACCACGTTCACCGCCGGCGACGGCACCGGGACCGAGAGCCGGCCCACCCGCCGTACCGCCTGGGAGAGCAGCAGGACGCCCTCGCCCCCGACGTTGAAGATGCCCGGGTGGGGCTCGACGGCGCAGCGGCGCAGCACCTCGATGCCGTCGTCCTCGTGGCACAGCTGGATGCGGGGGTCGAAGCCGAGCACGGTCGGCACCACGGGCAGCGACAGGTACCGGGTGAGCGGGGTGTCGATGGTGGGGCCGATGAAGTTGGTGAAGCGCAGCACCGACAGCGTCACGTCGGGGCGGCGGCGGCCGAAGCCGCGGACGTAGCCCTCGACCTCGACGGCGTCCTTGGCGTA
>DATJGA010000084.1:0-3044 GCA_035495395.1 Mycobacteriales bacterium
GACCTTGTGGCCGTTCTGCAGCTCCACGCGAAACATCGCGTTGGGGAGCGGCTCCACCACTCGGCCCTCGATCTCGATGGCCCCGTCCTTCTTCGGCATGTCCTCCGCTAACGGTCGTCCTGATGGGGTAGTACTGGTGCCGGTCCGCTGTCCGCCCGCCTGTACGACGGTGGGCACGGTGAGGCGCGCCGGTCTGGGACCGACGTGACATCGTACGTCACGCCGCGCCCGGCAGTCCAACCGGCCGCTCGTGTGACCCCCGTCACCCGCGGTCGGGCGTGTCACAGGCGTTGTCGGCGATGGCGTGCAGCACCGTCTTGAGCTGGAACGGCGTCAGCCCCGGGTGCTTGCCCAGGATCCGGGCCACCAGCCCGCTGACGTGCGGCGCGGCGAAGCTGTTCCCCGTGGCCGTGAGCGTCCCGCCCCCGCGCCAGGCGACCTCGACGTCCACGCCCGGGGCCCCGAGCTCCACGGGCGGGTCGGGGTTGAAGTCGAACCCCTCCGGGTCGGTCCGCGCGTGCGCCGCCACCGAGAACACCGCCGCGTACTGCGACGGGTACGACGGGACCGGCGCGTTGTTGACCGCGCACACGAGCGCGGTGCCCCGGAAGTACGCCTCGTCGGCCAGGTCGTGGAACAGCCCGTGGTAGTCGTCGTTCCCGGTGGACAGCGACAGGTTCACGACGGCGAAGCCCTGCTCGAGCGCCCAGCGCACCCCGGCGGCGAAGACCGGGCCGCGCCCGGTGAGCCGGTCCCCCAGCACGCGCACGCTGTGCAACCGGCAGTCGGGGGCGAGCCGCCGGATGACGCCGGCGCACGCGGTGCCGTGGCCGAACAGGTCCTCGTGCGGCCCGACGTCGACCCGCACCCCGTCGGGCGCCGTCGGGTCCACGCTCAGCGCGACGGCCGAGTCGACCCGGCCGACCCACGGGTGCCCGTCCTCCACCCCGCTGTCGACGACCGCGACGTCCACACCCGCGCCGGTCGAGCCGCCCCAGGCCCACTCGCGCGTGATCCCGACCGGCAGCGGCCGGACCGGGCGCAGCACGGCCGGGTCGAACTTCTCCGCGCCCGCCGGGCGCAGCGAGATCCGCGTCGTCGGGGTGTTGGGGGCGACGGTCATGGCTCACCGGCCGGGGACCCGGCTCACCGCCTCGGGGTGTGCACCGGGCGCCGGTCGTGGCGCTGCTGCGCGGCGTCGACGAACTCGCGCACCACCCGCGTCGCCAGCCGGCGCTGCTCGACGTCCAGCCGCCCGAGGTCGCCGAACAGGGCCGCCAGCTCCAGCAGGTCCTTGTCCGGCGGCGCGAGCTCGGCCGCGGTGCGGCGCAGCACGTCCGCCAGCTCCTGCTGCCCGTCGTCCTGCGCCGCCGCCGCGACGGCCTTGAGCAGCCGCCGCCCGAAGTCGTCGAAGGCACGTGCGCCCTCGAGCGCCAGTGCCGCCTGGTCGGCCACGACCGCGAGCAGCTCCAGGTCGGCGGCCGCCTCCGGGCGGTCCTCGGACCGGTCGAGGATCTCCAGGACGCCGAGCAGCCTCTCGGACGTGCCCACCGGCGCCGCGAGGATGCTGCGCGGCGTGTAGCCGGCGGTGGGGATCGCCCCGACCCAGCGCGGGTCCTGCGACAGGTCGCTGACCACCAGCGGCTGCCCGGACATCGCCACCCAGCCCGCGATGCCCTGCCCGGACGGCAACCGCAGCCCCTTCGTGCTCTCGGCGCCGGCCCCCACGATCGTGGTGAAGACCAGCTCGGAGTCGTCGTCGGTGAGCAGCGCCACGGAGCACGCCTTCGCACCGAACATCCGCTGCGCCGTGGCGGCCACCGAGGTGACGAGGTCGTCGGGACCGGCGGGCGCGAGCACGGGGCCCACGTCGCCGGCCAGCCGTGCCATCCGCTCCAGCAGGCCCGGGACGTCGGCGGTCGGCGCGGTCATCGGACGACCCCCTCGGCCGCGGCGTGCTCCGGGTCCCCGCGGAACCGGGCCGTGATCCGCCCGACCGGCAGCTGCGGCAGCACCAGGGCCGCCTCGCCGTCCGCGAGCGCCGCCTCGCCCACCACCTCGTCGTCCAGCGCGAACGTCACCACGCCCTCCACCCGCTCGACCGCCCGGCCCGTCGCCGCGTCCAGGATCTGGGCCCGCAGCACCACCCCGTCCGCCGCCCGCTCCGGTACGGCGAGCGCCACCACGACGGGCGCGGCGCGGGCGACGACCGCCTGGGGCACCGGCGCGCTCGTGGCGGGCGCGTGGTGGGGGTCACCGCCGTACGAGGCGACGACCGGGTGCACGCCGGCGGGCAGCCGCACGCCGGGGAGCACGGCGATGCCGTCGGGGTCCAGGGGCGCCGTGCCGAGCAGCCGGTGGCCGGTGCGGAAGGCGACGGCGCCGGTGGGCGCCGTGCCGCCCTCGTGCACGGTGACGACGTGCGCCTCGAGCACGGCCGGCTCGCCGTCGTGCACGTGGGCGGTCGCGCTCAGCCGCACCAGCGTGGGAGCCGCCACCTCGAGCCGGCCCCCCACCACCCGATCACCGGGGTCCAGCACGCGCACCTCCACCGGGGGCGCGGGCTGCGCTCCACCGGGCGCAGCGTGGCAATCCGGGACGAGACGGACAACGCTCGTGTCGCCAGGCCGACACCGCTACAGCCGGCTGCTCCCGCCGTCGCGCGCCGTGAGCACCCACGGGCCGTCGGGCGTCACCGCCACCGTGTGCTCCCAGTGGGCGGCCTGCAGCCCGTCCGCGGTGGCGACGGTCCAGTCGTCCTCCAGGACGACGGTGTCCGCCGTACCCAGCGTGACCATCGGCTCGATGGCGAGGACGAGGCCGACGTCGAGCGCCATCCCCTTGCCCGGCCCCTGCGGGGCGACGTTGGGCACGAACGGCGGCTCGTGCATCGCGCGGCCGATCCCGTGCCCGCTGTAGTCCTCCAGCACGCCGTACCCGTGCGGGCGCACGACGCCCTCGACGGCGGCCCCGACGTCCGAGAGCCGCCCGCCGGGCCGGACGACCGCCAGCGCGGCCCACAGGCTCTCCTCGGTCACCCGGTT
>DATJGA010000085.1:0-7451 GCA_035495395.1 Mycobacteriales bacterium
CTCCAGGACGAGCTCGCGGGTGGCGAACTGGACGCCGATCTTGACCTCCACGGGGGCCTCCTTCTGCAGGGTCTGAGCGCAGGCTAACGGACCTGGTCAGGCCGGGCAGCCGCCCGGCTTACGCCCTGCGAGAACGTCAGCTGCCGGCCTCGGTCTGCAGCGGCGTGCTGGAGATGCCCCGCCAGGCGAGCGCGGACATGAGCTCGACCGCGCGCTCCTTCGGCAGCGAGCCGTTGGACGCCAGCCACCAGCGGGAGCCGATCTCGGCCATGCCCGCCAGCCCGACCGAGAGCAGCGCGGCCTCCTCGGCGGTGAAGCCGGTGTCGTGGGCGATCGTGTCGGTGATCGCGGCCACGCACTCCTGCGTCATGCGCTCGACCCGGTCGCGCACGAGCGGGTCGTTGCGCAGGTCGCTCTCGAAGACGAGCCGGAACCCCTCGTCGTCGCCGTCGACGAAGTCGAAGTACGCCGCGAGGCAGGCGGTGACGCGCAGCTTGTTGTTGGTCGTCGACTGCAGCGCGGTGCGCACCCGCTCGACCAGTTCGGTGGCGTGCTCCTCGAGCAGCGCGAGGTAGAGGTCCAGCTTGCCCGGGAAGTGCTGGTACAGCACCGGCTTGCTGACGCCGGCCCGCTCGGCGATGTCGTCCATCGCCGCCGCGTGGTAGCCCTGCGCGACGAACACCTCCTGCGCGGCGCCGAGCAGCTGCTTGCGCCGGGCCTGCCGGGGCAGCCGCTGGCCGCGGAGGGGGGAGTCCGTCATCGGCTCAGCCTACGGCGTGTCCTCCTCGTCGAAGGACACCTCGACCCGTTGCTCGGCGACGTCGGCCTCGGCGGCCTCGTCGGGCAGGCCGGCGTCCCCGACCGCGCGGACCCGCTGCTCGGCGGCGTCCGCCTCCGGCGCCTCGGTCGGGAGGGCGTCCTCGGCGTCCTCCTGGTCGACGAGGGGGGCCTGCTGCTCCTGGACGTCCTCGGGGCTCGCCTCGGGAGAGGTCATACCGAGACGTCCTGCCCGGCGAGCTCGCGCGAGCCGTGCCGGGTACGGCGGACGTCGGGCACCCGGTCCGGGTTGCGCCGCAGGTACTCCTGCTCGAGCGCCTGCATCCGCTCGGTGTGGAAGGCCAGTGCGTCGTCGCTGCCGTGCAGGAACGTGTCGTTGCGGGTCTCGTGGAGGTGCAGCAGCTCGCGCTCCAGCGCCTCGTCGGTCAGCACGGTCGGCGGGACTCCGGTCATGCCCTGAGAGAACACCCCCGACCCGGCCCGTGACTAGCCCCCTGGGGGAGAGAGCAGCCCGGCGAGCAGGTCACCGTGCCGTGCGACCCGCTCGAGGACCTCGTCGGACGTGAACGCCAGGTCCTCCGGGTCGCGGCAGGCCTCGACCTCGTCCCAGGTGACCGGCGTCGAGACCGTCGGCCGGGGCCGGGCGCGCAGCGAGTACGCCGTGACCGTCGTCTTCGCCGGGTTGTTCTGCGACCAGTCGACGAGCACCTTGCCGGGCCGCACCGCCTTGGTCATCCGGCTCACCACCAGGTCGGGGTGCGAGCGCTCGAGGCCCTCGGCGAGCACCTTCGCGAACGCCGAGGTGTCCGGCACCGGCGCCGCGGCGCACACCTGCAGGCCCTTGCTGCCGCTCGTCTTCACCACCGGCTCGAGGCCGAGCGACACGAGGTGCTCGCGCACCAGCAGCGCCACCTGGGCGCACTCGACGACGGTCGCCGGCGGGCCGGGGTCGAGGTCGACGACGAGCTGGTCCGGCCCGTCGCCGCCGATCCGCCACTGGTGCGTGTGCAGCTCGACCGCGGCCAGGTTCGCCAGCCAGACCAGCGTCGGGAGGTCGTCGGCGACGACGTACGCCACGCCGTTGACCCGGTGCGTGCGCACCCAGTCGGGGGTGCCCCGCGGCGTGTTCTTCTCGAAGAACCGCTCGCCCTCGACGCCGTCGGGGCAGCGCACCCGGGTGAGCGCCCGGTCGCGCAGGTGCGGCAGCAGCACCGGCGAGACGCGGGTGTAGTAGTCGACGAGCTGGCCCTTGGTGAAGCCGTCGGGGTACAGCGGCTTGTCGAGGTTCGTCAGCGCGAGCTGCCGGCCCTCGACCTCGACGACGACCTTCGCGCTCACTCCGGCACCAGCGCCAGCGGGTCCAGGTCGTCACGGACGCCCTTGTACGACGGGTGGCGGAGCCGGCCGTCCGAGGTCCACTCGGTGAAGGCCACGTCCACGACGAGGACGGGCTCGACCCAGACGGCGGCCTCGCGTGGGGGGTCCGTGACCACCGGGGTCGCCCGCACGAGCGGGTCGAGCCGGGCCTGCAGCCGGCGCAGGGTCGCGTCCGTGAACCCGGTGCCGACGCGCCCGACGTACCGCCAGCCGCCGCCCTCGGGCAGGCCGAGCAGCAGCGAGCCGATCCGGCCCGCGCGCCCGCCCTCGCCGCGCCGCCAGCCGACGACGACGGCGCTCTGCCGCCGTACGTGCTTGGTCTTCACCCAGCACTCGCTGCGGCGGCCGGGGTGGTAGCTGCTGTCGCGCCGCTTGGCGACGACCCCCTCCAGCCCCTGGACCCGGGTCGACTCCAGCAGGGCGGGTCCGTCCGCGAAGGAGGGGGGCGCGTCCGGGACCAGCTCGGCGAGGACGGCCCGCCGCTCGTCGTACGTGGCGTCCAGGAGGGAACGCTCCTCGAGGTGGAGCACGTCGAACGGCACGAGCGAGAGCGGGGCGCTGCGGGTCTGCAGCGCCTGGAACTCCGGCCTGCCGTCGACGAGGGCCACCACCTCGCCGTCCACCAGGCAGTCCGGGAGGTCGAGCGCGATCCCGGGCAGCTCGAGGGTGACGTCGCGTCCGCGCCGGCTGCGCAGCGTGGTCCGGCCGCCCTCGACCGCCGCGAGCACCCGGTAGCCGTCCCACTTCACCTCGTACGCCCAGGCCTCGCCGAGCGGCAGCGGCCCCGCTGTGGCCAGCATCGGCAGCAGCCCGGTCGGGATCACGAGAGGTAGGTTCCCACTGTGAGGGCCATCTGGAAGGGCGCCATCAGCTTCGGGCTGGTGACCATCCCCGTGAAGCTCTACTCCGCCACCGAGGAGAAGGACGTCACCTTCCACCAGGTACGGCGGTCCGACGGCAGCCGCATCAAGTACAAGCGCGTCGCCGCGGCCGACGGCGAGGAGGTCGAGTACGGCGACATCGCCAAGGGGTACGAGCTGCCGACGGGCGAGACGGTCGTGCTGACCGACGAGGACTTCAAGGACCTGCCGCTCACCACCAGCCGGGCCATCGACGTGCTGCAGTTCGTGCCGCTGGAGGAGGTCGACCCGATCTACTTCGCCAAGAGCTACTACCTGGAGCCGGAGAAGGCGGGCACCAAGCCGTACGTGCTGCTGCGCGAGGCGCTGGAGAAGTCGGGGCGGGTGGCCGTGGTGAAGGTGGCGCTGCGCAACCGCGAGTCGCTCGCCACGCTGCGGGTGCGCGACGGCGTGTTCGTCCTCGAGACGATGCTCTGGCCCGACGAGGTGCGCACCCCCGACTTCGCCTTCCTCGACGAGGACGTCGAGGTCCGCGACCAGGAGCTGGCGATGGCCGGCAGCCTCATCGAGACCCTCACCGGCGACTTCGACCCGACCCAGTTCAGCGACTCCTACCGCGAGGCGCTGCAGGCCGTCATCGACGCGAAGGTGCAGGGCCGCGAGGTCGTGCAGCCCGAGGGGGCGCAGCCGACCGCCGGCACGGTCGTCGACCTCATGGCGGCGCTGCGCGCCAGCGTCGACGCGGCGAAGGCCAAGCAGAGCGGCGAGGCGGCCGAGTCGCCCGCGCCGCGCACGGCCGCGAAGAAGGCCGCCGCCAAGAAGGCGCCCGCCAAGAAGGCCACGGGGAAGGCGGCCGCGAAGGCGCCGGCGAAGCAGCGGCAGAAGTCCGCGTGACCCGGCGCCGCGTGTTGCGCTGAACGGCCCAGACGAACCGGTGCCGCGCGTCACCCGGTTGGAGCAGGTGCAGTCCGCCCGGGGTTGTCATGCTGTGTGACGTGGGGGGAAGCCTGGATCGTCGTGCGCTGGTCGCCGCGCTCAAGGCCGTCCAGGGCGTGCTCGACGCCGACGTGGCGCCGGGGGCGGACGGCGGTCTCGGGACGCTGCGCCTCGACCTCGCCGCCGGGGTCGACGAGGCGGCGGTGGCCGGCCAGGTGAGCCGCGTGCTGCGCGAGCAGTTCGGGCTGGGGGTGGACGCCGACAAGGTCGAGCTCGTGGAGGCGCCCGACCTGTTCGTCATCCACGACGACCCCGAGCCGGACCCCGAGCCCGAGCCCGAGCCGGCCCCGCCGGCGCCGCCGGCCGCTGTCGCCGACGAGCGGGTGTCCGTGGAGGAGCAGGTCAGCGAGACCACGGCGGTCCCCGTCCCCGGGCCGCGGTCGGTCGGCCGCCCGTCCATCGCCAAGATGCACCTCGTCTCCGCCGGCCTCGACGTCACCGCCTCGGTCACGCTCGCGTCCGGCGGGCGCACCGCCACGGGCGAGTCCCGCGGGCTCGCGTCGCCGTCCGGCGTGCACCGCGCCGTGGCTGTCGCGACGCTGCGCGCCGTCGAGGAGCTCGTCGGCGAGGTGGCGCGGGTCGAGCTCGAGCACCTCGAGATCACGCCCATGGGCACCGAGCGAACGGTCGTGGTGCTGCTCACGCTGCTCACCGCCCAGGGCAGCGAGCACCTGACCGGGGCGGCCGCCGTCCGCGACGACGTGCGGCAGGCCGTCATCCGCGCCACGCTCGACGCGCTGAACCGGCGCCTGGAGCTCCTGCTCACCGAGGCCTGATGCCGGGACCGGTGTGCCTGCAAGGGGGTGGCGAGTTCTCCGCCGCCTGCTCCCCCATGGACGCGGAGCTGCTCGAGCGCGCGCCCGGGCCGGTCGCCGTCCTGGCGCTCGCGGCGCGCCCCGGCGCCGAGCACGACCGGGCCGCCGCCCACGGGGTCAGCCACTTCCGGCGGCTCGGCGCCGACGCGTTCGTCGTACCCGACCCTCGCCTGCCGGGGGCGCGCGAGGGGGACGCCGCCCTGGCGCTCGAGGGGGTCGGCCTGGTGGTGCTGCCGGGCGGCTCGCCGGCCCGGCTGCTCGACGCGCTCACCTCCTCCGGGCTGGACGACGTGCTGCGCGACCACGTGCAGAGCGGTGGCGGCGTGATGGGCGCGAGCGCGGGCGCCATGGTCCTCGGGAGCTGGACCGTGCTGCCCGAGGAGGGGCCCGCGCTGGCGCCGGGCCTCGGGCTCGCCGAGGGCGTCGTCGTGGTGCCGCACTGGCACGGTGCGCGCGACGAGTGGCTCGCCGTCATCGGGGAGGGCCTGGTGCTGGGCCTGCCCGAGGAGTCGGGCGTGATCGTCGAGGACGGCCGGATGACTGCAGTCGGGGTCCGGGATGTCCGATTGATCCGGGAGAGAGCGGACCTGAGCGTCGGTCACACCCTGCCGGCGCCCTGAGTGGAATGCTCGGGGCGCGACCCTGAGCAGGAAGGACCCCGGTGACCGTGACCGACACCCCGTCGGGAGGACCCGTCTCCGAGCGGATGCAGGCCCTGCTCTCGCGTGCCGTCGAGGAGCAGGTGAGCGAGCAGCGTGCCGCCTCGACCGTCCTCACCGAGATCAAGGAGCAGCTGGCCGCGCTCGAGAGCAGCGTGCGGGGGGCCGCGGCGAACGAGACCGTCGAGCGCCTCGACAGCGCCGTCTCGACCGTGGTCGCCGACCAGCGCACCGCCACGACCCTGCTCAGCCAGCGCCTCGAGGCGCTCACCCGGCGGCTCGAGGAGCTCAGCGCCCTCGGCGAGGACGTGGCCGGCCAGGCGGCCGCGCTCGACCGCGTCCAGCAGGCCCTGCAGGCGTTCGGCTCCTTCCCGGACGCCCTGTCCGCGCTGCAGCGCGAGGTCTCCGGCCTGCACGACCGGCTGACGCCCCTCGGTGACGTGCCGGCGGCGCTCACCGACCTCGCGTCCCGCGCCGGCGGCGCGGAGGCGCTGCGTCCGCAGCTCGCCGCGCTCGAGGCCCGGCTGGCGGGGCTCGGCGCCGTCCCCGACGCCGACCGGCTCCGTGACAGCGTCGTCGACGCGCTCTCCGTGCGCCTCGAGCGGCTGCAGCACGCCGCCGAGCGCCCGGTGGTCGGGCCCGAGGTGCTCAAGAGCGACCTGGGCGACCTGCGTGCCTCGCTCAGCGCCGCGGTCGGTGACCAGCTCGACCCGCTGCGCGACGGCCTGGCGGACCTGGGCGACCGGCTCGAGCGGCTGGCCGGGCAGGTCGGCGACGTCGGGGGAGCCGCCGGCGGCGTGCCCGGGCTCGCCACCGACCTGGGCGCCCTCGACGAGAAGGTGACCGCTCTGCACGGGCTGAGCGAGCAGCTGGAGCGGCTGTCGCTCGACGTGCGCGCCCTGCGCAGCGAGGACTCCGGCGCCGGACAGGCAGCGCTGGAGGCGCTCGCGCAGGACGTCGCGAGCCTGGCCACGCAGGTGGCCGGGATCCCCGCGCTGTCGGTGGACGACATCGCCGCGCAGGTGTCGGTGCGGGTCGCCGACCGGCTCGTCGAGACCCTGGCGCCGCGCATCGCGGACGTCGTGCTCACCCGGGTCGGCGCCGCGCTGGTGGGCCAGCTCGGCGAGGCCATCGCCCCCCAGCTCGGGGCGCGCACGGACGAGGCGGTCCGCGCCGCGACCGCCGCCAGCGAGGCGCGGGTGCTGGCGCACGTCGACGAGGGGCTCCTCACCCTGGCCGAGACGCTGCTGCGGCGCAAGGCGACGGGACGCGCGGCCGCCAAGGCCCCGGCCCGGGCGCAGGAGCCGCTGGACCCCGCTCCCGTCGCCGAGGTGATGGACCGGCTGACGGAGGAGGAGCCGGCACCCGCGCCGGCGGCCCCCGCGGACGCGCCGGCCCCGGCCGACGTGCCGGCCCGCCCCGCGGTGACCACCGGCCTCGCTCCGGCCCCCTCGCTCTCCGGGCCGCCGCCGGCTGCGGAGGCTGCCCCGGCCGCCCCCGCAGCTCCCGCGGCTCCGGAGGTGACGCCCGCGCGGAGCAGCGCCAAGCGCGCTCCCAGGCCCACGCCGAAGGCGACACCGGCGAAGGCCGCTGCGAAGGCGCCCGCGCGCCGCCCCGCGGCGAAGGCCCCGGTCAAGAAGGCGGCGCCGCGACCGCGGCCCGAGCCGCTGCTCGAGCGGACGCCGGACCTCGACGCCGGTGACAGCGAGCTGTCGCCCGTGCGCCCGGCGGCGCCCCGCCCGAACCCGCCCGCCCCCGCGGCGCCCCCGCCTCCGCCGCCCCCGGCCGCGGCCGCGCCGCCCCCGCCTCCCCCCGCTCCGCCGCGGCCGCCGGAGCCGCCGGCGAAGCGCAAGGCCTGGTGGCGCCCGGGGGGCTGACCGACCCGTCGTACGGGAATCCCCTGCGGGCTGCGAGGCTTGAGGGGAGAGAAACGCCGTACGAGGGAGCTGTTGTGCACTTGCCGCCGT
>DATJGA010000086.1:0-5647 GCA_035495395.1 Mycobacteriales bacterium
CTCGGGCCGGCCGCCGGCGCGCACCTGTCCGCGCTGGCGTGGGGTCGCGACGAGCGCAGCGTCACCCCGCACGAGCCGGAGAAGAGCATCGGCAACGAGGAGACCTTCGGCACCGACGTCGACGACCCGGCCGTCGTGCGCCGCGAGCTCCTGCGGCTGTCCGAGCGCACCGCCGCCCGGCTGCGGGCGCAGGGCGTGGTCGGGCGGACCGTCGCGCTGAAGATCCGGTTTGCGGACTTCACGACGATCACGCGGTCGCGGACGCTGCCCGAGGCGACCGACGTCGCCCGGGTCGTGTACGACACCGCGCTGTCCCTGTACGAGGCCCTTGGCCTGGAGCGGGCGCGGCTCCGGCTGGTCGGCGTGCGGGTCGAGCAGCTCCGGCCGGCGAGCGAGCAGCCGCACCAGCTGCTGCTCGGCGAGCGGGACCAGGGGTGGCGCGAGGCGGAGCAGGCAGTCGACCGCGCGACCCGCAGGTTCGGGGCCGGAGCGGTCCGTCCGGCCGCCCTGGTGCGAACCCGAGACGAAGAGGTTCCACCGTCCCGGTGACGCGACGCGCTCAGGCTCGTATCCTCCAAGGAGGGAAGGGCGGTCCGAACAGACGCAGGAAGGAGCGCCGTGCCACTCAGCGAGCACGAGCAGCGCCTGCTCGACCAGATCGAGCGCGCCCTCTACGCGGAGGACCCGAAGTTCGCGTCCACCGTGCGGTCCACCGACCTGCGCGCCGTCATGCGCCGTCGGATGCGCTACGCCGTGCTGCTGTTCCTCGTGGGCGTCGGCCTCATGCTCTTCTTCGTCAAGAACCCGGCCTTCGGCATCGCCGGCTTCGCGGTGATGGTGGCCGCGTTCGGCCTGGCCCTGTCGGCGTGGAAGCGGATGGGCGGCACCCCGACCACGCTGCGCGCCGTCGACGGCAGCGCCGAGCGCTCGAGCCGCCGGCGCAAGTCGCACGCCTCGCCGAAGCAGCGGCTCGAGGAGCGCTGGCAGCGCCGCTGGGACGAGCGCGGCGGCCCCCGCTAGTCAGCTGATCAGGTCCGCAGCCGCAGCACCCGGCGCGCCGGCCGGAAGAGGAACGACAGCACCCGGTCGCTGAGGTCGAGCACGTCGGCGACCCGCTCGGCGAGCACGTGGTTGAGCCACCGCACCGTCGACGGCGGCAGCACCCTGGCCCGCCAGCGCACGACCCGCGGTGCCGAGGCCTGCAGCGACCGCCGTACGGCGACGCCGTCCTCGACGAGGCCGGTGCTGCTCGCGCGCCCGGGGGGCGCGTAGCGGACCAGCTCGGCGGCGGTGGCGAGCCGGTCCAGCGCGGCCCGACCGGCCGGGTCGACGAGCCGGCTGAGCCGCTCGGCGGCGGTGCGCGGCGAGTCGGTGCGCCGCCACGGCCCGCCCACGTCGGTGACGTCGTCCTCGACCTGCTCCCAGGCCACGAGCGGGTCGAGCCGGCGCAGTCGCGACCGGCGCCGCAGCGCGGTCGCGCCCCACGGCACCATCAGCAGGACCAGCAGCCCGGCGGCACCCAGCGCCCAGCGGACGAGGTGGCGGGACGCGGCGTCGAGGGGCGTGCCGCCCGAGCCGGGTGGCCGCAGCAGGGTGTCGGGGTCCCGGAAGCCCTGCGGGAACTTGCTGTTCGACGGGTTCGGGGTGGGTCCGGCGCTCGGGGTGCTGGTCGGGCCGCCGCCCGGGGTCGCCGGCAGGGTGTACCCGGGGGTGGTCGCGCCCGTGGCGGCGGGGGTGGGCTCGAAGCGCACCCAGCCGGTGCCGGCGAACCAGGCCTCCGGCCACGCGTGCGCGTCGGACGTCGTGACGCTGTAGGTGCCGCGCCGCCCGGGCACCGGCTGGCCCGGGGTGAAGCCCACCGCGACGCGGGACGGCAGGCCGACCACCCGCAGCAGCGCCGCCATGGCGGTGGCGTACTGCTCGCAGAAGCCGTGCTTGCCCTCGAGGAACGCGTCGAGCGGGTCCTGACCGCGTCGGGGCAGCGAGGCGTTGACGTCGTAGACGTAGCCGTTCGCCGGGTTGGTGAACCAGTTCTGGATCGCGACGGCCGCGTCGTACGGCGTGGTGGTGCCGCGCGTGATCCGCTGCGCGAGCGCCGCGCTGGTGGGCGACACCGGGATCGCGTTGCCGTAGCGCGCCGCGACCCCGAGGTTGACGGCGACGCCGGCGGCGGCGATGAGCGCCTCGCGGGAGGGGAGCACGCGCGACGCGGTGACGGTGTACGGCTTGAGCGAGGACGTGGTGCGCGAGGCGGAGAACACCGTCTGGCTCAGCGGGTCCCACAGCCAGGTGCCCTTCACGTCCACCTTGCGGGGCCCGAACGGCACCGGCAGCCAGTGGACCGAGAGGTGGTCGCCGTCGATGGCGACGCGCATGGTCACGTCCCGGCGCGGCGTGCTGTCGGTCTCGCCCGCGGGCACCGGGATGCCCTTCTGCACGCGCGCCTCGTCGCGGTCGGCCTCGAGCTTCGAGGAGCGCCAGCCGTTGCCGTCGAAGATGTCGAGCGTCGTCATCCGCACGTAGTCGGGCTGCGGGTCGTCGGTGGAGTACACGAACAGCTGCCGCGGGTGCGGCAGGGTCAGCTGGTCGCGCAGGGTGGTCAGGGGGTTGTAGGTCGTCGCCCGGCTCGGCCCGTCGCCCGCGCCGGCCGCCCCGCCGCCGCTCCCTCCGATCAGCCGCTGGTCCAGCCCCGGTACGGCGGACGGCACCACGATCGCCAGCCCCACCGCGGCGACGCCGATGCGGCGCCCCACCCGGCCGAGGCTGGTGTCGTCGCCGCCGGCCCTCGCGCCGGGCAGCGCGGAGCGCATCGGGGTGCCCCAGCGGCCGACGCGGTCGCTGCCCTCCTCGAGGAGCAGCAGCAGCCAGCCGCTCGCGCCGATCGCGAAGACGAAGCCGCCGAGGCCGTGCGGGAGCACGGCGGAGGGCACCGCGAACAGCGCGAGCAGCGGCAGCCCCGAGACGGCCACCCGGTCGAGCGTGACCGCGATGAGGTCGACGAGCAGGGCCACCAGGCCGACCCCGGCCGCCGCGAGCAGCACCACGCCGGCCCCGGGGGCGAGGGGCGGGGCGTACTTGTCGATGTCCGCGCGCCCCGCGTCGACGAGGTCGCGCAGCGCGTCGACCGTCGCCTGCGTGGGCACGACGCCGTGGTCGAGGGTGCCGTGCGCGAAGACGACGCACAGGTAGCCGACGAGGAGCAGCAGGCCGAGCAGCGGCTGCAGGAGGCGCGGCAGCCGCACCGCCCGGCCGAGCAGACCGGCGACCACGACGGCGACGACGGCCCCGAAGACGCGCCAGAACCAGTGGCCGCCGTGCAGCACCGGGAACAGCGCGGCCAGCGCCGTCGTCGTCGCGCGGCCGGCGGCCAGGGTGCGCCGGGTGCTGCTCGTCACGAGGACAGCTCCACCGCGCGGCTGCTGCGGATCCCCGCCTCCGGCCACACCGACGCCAGCGTGGTCCCGTGGCTCACGTCCAGCACCCGCCAGCCGGAGCGGCGGAGCAGCCGGGCCGTCGCCTCGTGCGACGTCGTGCCGGGCGAGCCGGCCCAGGTCGGGGTGTCGACGAGCACCGCCACGCAGGCGCCCGCGCCGTGCCGGAGGCGGGCGAGCTGCTCGACGTCGTCGGCCTCCTGCGCCCCGAGCACGGCGACGAGGACCCCGTCCACCCCGGTGCGCCGCAGCGACTCGATCGTCTGGCCGAGGGGGCCGCGGTTGGACGGCAGCACGCCGGCGAGGGCGTCGAGCAGGGTGCCCTCGGTCAGCGGCACGACGGAGGGCACCAGGTCCGCGCCGGCGTCGTCGACGAGGCGCAGCACGTACCCGGTGCGGAGCAGGGCCACGCCGACGCTGGCCACCGCGCTCACCGCCCACTCGAGCGACGAGCCCGGGCCCTGCCCGCGGTGCGCGATCGCGCGGGCGTCGAGCAGCAGCGTCCCGCGGCTCGTGAAGGGCTGCTCCTCGCGCCGCACCATCAGCTCGCCGACGCGGGCGGTGGAGCGCCAGTGGACCTTCCGCAGGTCGTCGCCCTCGCGGTACTCACGGGTGGCGGCGTCGTCGTGGCCGGTGGCGGAGACGGCGCGGGACACGGCGTCGCCACCCGTCGCCCAGTCGCCCCCCAGCCGTACGGCGGGCAGCGGGCTCACGACGGGGGTGACGACGAGCTCGTCGGACGTGCTGAACGAGCGGGTCAGCTCGACCAGCCCGAACGGGTCGGTGAGCCGCACCGACAGGGGCCCGACGCGGAACCGGCCGCGGACCTCGGAGCGCACCGGGTAGCTCACCTCGCGCACACCGCGCGGCTCGACGCGGTCGAGGACGAAGCGCGGGCGCCCGCCCAGGACGAAGGGGAGCGCGTCCTCCATGAGCAGCACGCCGCTGGGGAGCCGGCTCACGTTGTCCAGCCGCAGCCGGACCGTCGAGCCGCGCCCCACCTCGGTGCGGGGCGGGTCGAGCAGCCGCGAGCAGGCCAGCCGGTAGCGGGTGCGCGAGACGATGACCAGGGCCACCAGCGGCAGGGCCACGAGCAGCACGGCTGCGCGGAGCAGGTCGCGCTGGCCGAGCAGGACGGCGCACACGCCGAGCGTGGTGCCCGCGGCGAGCAGGCACCGGCCCCGCGTGGTCAGGCCGGACAGCGCCGTGCGCACGCCCCTCAGCGCCCCGCGTCGGGCAGCGGGAGGCGCGCGACCAGGTCCGCGACGACGGCCTCCGTCGTACGGCGGGCCACCTGGGCCTCGGCGGTGGGCAGCAGCCGGTGCGCGAGCACCGAGACCGCGAGCCCCTGCACGTCGTCGGGCAGCACGTAGTCGCGACCGGTGAGGGAGGCGGCGGCCCGCGAGGCGCGCAGCAGGTGCAGGGCGGCGCGCGGCGAGGCGCCGAGCCGGAGCTCGGGTGCCTTGCGCGTCGCGCCGACCAGGTCCACGACGTACCGCTTGACCTCGTCGCTCACGTGCACCGAGCGCACCACGTCGATGAGCTTGCGCACGGCCTGCGCGTCGGTGACCGGCTCGAGGTCGTCCAGCGCCGCCGGCCCGCCGTGCGTGTCGAGCATCTCCAGCTCGGCCTCGGGGCTCGGGTACCCCATCGAGACGCGCGCGGTGAAGCGGTCGCGCTGCGCCTCGGGGAGGGGGTAGGTGCCCTCCATCTCGATGGGGTTCTGCGTCGCGACGACCATGAACGGCGCCTCGAGCTCGTACGTCGTGCCGTCGACGGTGACCTGGCGCTCCTCCATGGCCTCGAGCAGCGCCGACTGGGTCTTGGGGGAGGCGCGGTTGATCTCGTCGCCCACGACGAGGTTCGCGAACACGGCCCCGGGCCGGAACTCGAACTCGCGCGTCTGCAGGTCGTAGACGGACACGCCGGTCACGTCGCTGGGCAGCAGGTCCGGCGTGAACTGGATGCGCCGGACGCTGCAGTCGATGCTGCGGGCGAGCGCCTTCGCGAGCATCGTCTTGCCGACCCCCGGCACGTCCTCGATGAGCAGGTGCCCCTCCGCGAGGAGCACGACGAGGGCGAGCCGGACGACCTCCGGCTTGCCCTCGATCACCCGCTCGACGTTCTCGCGGACCTGCTGGGCGTGCACGAGCAGGTCGGACAGGTCGCTGGACGACCGGGCGGGGGAACGGCGGGCCAAGGGGTCTCCTGGGTGC
>DATJGA010000087.1:0-2342 GCA_035495395.1 Mycobacteriales bacterium
GACGAGCACACGGCCAGCTTCACGTGCGGGCTCCTCGACTCGGGCGGACCAGCAGGACGAGGACGACGGCACCGGCGAGCTGGAGCAGGAACCGGGCGAAGCCGCCCGTGTCCATCGCGCGCGCCACGGCGGTGCCGAGCAGGCTGCCGAACAGCCCGACCAGGGACGTGGTCAGGCAGCCCATCGGGCCGCTGTCCCGGACGATCAGGCGGGCCAGCACCCCCCAGAGCAGCCCCACGACCAGCGCGCTGAGCAGCCCCCAGAGCGTCGCGCCGACCAGGGGCAGCACGACGAACAGGAGCAGGCACAGGACGAGCAGCGCGAAAAGCACGCGGCCAGCCTACGAGCCCGCACTAGCGTGGACGCGGTGAGCCTCGCCGTACGCGTCATCCCGTGCCTCGACGTCGACGCCGGCCGGGTCGTCAAGGGCGTGAACTTCACCGACCTCGTCGACGCCGGGGACCCGGTGGAGATGGCGCGCGTGTACGACGCGGAAGGCGCCGACGAGCTCGTCTTCCTCGACATCACCGCCAGCTCCGGGTCCAGGGAGACGACCTACGACGTGGTACGCCGTACCGCGGAGCAGGTCTTCATCCCGCTCACCGTCGGCGGCGGCGTGCGCACCGTCGAGGACGTCGACCGGCTGCTGCGCGCCGGGGCCGACAAGGTGGGCGTGAACACCGCGGCGATCGCCCGGCCCGAGCTGCTCAGCGAGATCGCCGAGCGGTTCGGCTCGCAGGTGCTGGTGCTGTCGGTCGACGCGCGGCGCGGCCCGGAGGGGTTCGAGGTGACCACGCACGGCGGGCGGCAGGGCACCGGGATCGACGCGGTCGAGTGGGCGGCGCGCGGCCAGGAGCTCGGCGTCGGGGAGATCCTGCTCAACTCGATGGACGCCGACGGCACCAAGGCCGGGTACGACGTGGAGATGGTCGCCGCGGTCCGCGAGGTCGTGACGGTGCCGGTCATCGCCAGCGGGGGAGCCGGCGCGGTCGGGGACTTCGCCCCGGCGGTGGCCGCGGGCGCCGACGCGGTCCTGGCCGCGAGCGTGTTCCACTTCGGGACGATGCGCATCGGGGACGCCAAGGCCGCCCTCCGCGAGGCCGGGTACGCCGTCCGCTGAATGCGGTTGACCTGCACCGGGGTCGAGGTGCTGAGGTGGGAGCAATGGCTGAGCAGGGCGTGATCCGCCGCGGCCTCGGCGTGCTCTGGCTCGGGGTGCGGGAGGAACCGCGCATCTTCGCGATCTCCGCCGCGGGCAGCGCCTTGTTCGGCGGGATGACCATCGCGCAGGCCTACGTCTTCGGCTACGTCACCAGCCACGTCATCACGCCGAGCGTCGAGCGCGGTGACGCCCGGCCCGCCCTGCTCGCCGGTGCGGTGCTGCTCATCGCCGGCGTCGCCACCCTCAAGGTCCTGGGCATCCTGGCCCGGCGGCTCGGGGCCGGTGTCATGCAGTACCGGCTGCAGGGGACCTACCGGCGGCGGGTCACCCGGCGCTACCTCGAGCTGCCGCTCGAGTGGCACCAGCAGCACCCCACGGGCGAGCTGCTGTCCAACGCGAACAGCGACGTCGAGGCCACCTGGTACCCGATCGCGCCGTTCCCGTTCGCGGTCGGCGTGGTGTTCATGCTCGTCACGACGCTGACGCTGCTGCTGTTCACCGACCCGGTGCTCGCGATCGTCGGCTCCGTCGTGTTTCCCGCGATCGCGGTGCTCACCGTCGTCTACAGCCGCCGGATGTCGCCGCTCATGACCCGGGCGCAGCAGCTCCGCGCCGAGGTCAGCGGCATCGCGCACGAGTCCTTCGACGGCGCGCTGGTCGTGAAGACGCTGGGTCGCGAGGCCGACGAGACCGAGCGGTTCAGCGAGACCGCGCGCGAGCTGCGGCGCACCCTCGTCGCGGTCGGCCGGGTGCGCGGCCTGTTCGACCCGCTCATGGAGGCGCTGCCCGTCGTGGGCGTGCTGCTCGTGCTCGTCGTGGGCACCAGCCGGGTCGGCAACGGCGACATCAGCGCGGGCCAGCTCGTGCGGGTCGCGTACCTGTTCACCCTGCTCGCCTTCCCCGTGCGCGCCATCGGCTGGGTCCTCAACGAGCTGCCGCGCTCGGTCGTCGGCTACGACCGCGTCTCGCGCGTGCTCGACGCCACCGGCGCCCAGGAGCACGGGTCGCTCACCCTGCCCGGCGCCGACGCGGTCCGGCTCGGCGTAGCGGGGACGTCCTTCGCGTACGGCGACGACGAGGTCCTCCACCAGGTGCGCTTCGACGTCGCACCGGGCCGGACCGTCGCGGTCGTCGGACCGACGGGGTCGGGCAAGTCGACGGTGGCGTCGCTCCTGGTGCG